>JAPLFP010000181.1 GCA_026390585.1 Ignavibacteriales bacterium
GAGATGTGGCGTCGGGATATGTGTGATGAAGAACTGACAGCCCTCCGTGTCCTTTCCAGCACTTGCGATCCCGACCATTCCACGCCCAAAGCGGGCAAACGAATACTCTGACCGAATTGCGTACCCCGGACCACCCCACCCATCTCCTCTGGGATCTCCACCCTGAATGACAAAGTTCGGAACAACCCGGTGAAACTGGAGACCGTCGTAGAAGTGCTTCTTCACGAGCTTCACAAAATTCAGAACCGTGAACGGCGCACCGTCTTTGAGCAGTTGCAGCGTGATCATGCCTTTGCTCGTTTCGATCAACACCTTCGATGCGGGGTTCAGAGACTCCAGGGTCGACCAATCATAGTCCGTGTGGAGCGCTTTGGTCGATTTGGGGACCCGAGCGCTGTAGTCTTTGCCGGTAATTTGGCGTAGCGCCTCCGCAGCGGCGACAGCAACTGTTTTGTCGGGATCGTTAAGAGCCTTTTCAAGCGTCGGAACAAAACGGCTGTCACCAATGATCCCCATGGCAGAGGCCGCCGATTGCATAGCCTCGACATCGTCAGGAGATGTGAGTTGTTCGAATGCACTCTTCAATGCGATCACGAGAGAATCCGTCAGGTTTCCTTCCTTGAAGATCCCAAGATAGGTCGTATCCGCCAATGCGTTGGAGACCAAATGCGTGATGGCCATGTCCTTTCGCTTGAGCGAATTGAGGGTTTTCCGATACAACGTTGGCCGCGCATCAATCCAATCGGGATCTCCCGTCCGGATCTTCGTCATAATCAATGACGGCGTCAGAAGCCGGCGGATGAAATCCCACGCAGCCATTGCAACTCTGATATTGGGGTCATCAAGTGCTTTAAGCATGATCGCGAGGCTTCGTCCTGACGATATGTAGGTCAATGCTTCGAGAACTTTCGTCTGTTCGCGCACGGAGATCTTCTTCTCCGCCAGGAAGTTTCTCTTTGTGAATTCCTCGGGAAAGAACCTCGCCAATGCGATAAAACCCTCTCCGCGCGTCAACTCGGCCGACGGATTCTTCGTCGTTGACAGCGTGATGAGCATTTCCCTTAACTTTACCGTATCTGCCGACTCCATGACAGCGGGCTTCGCCATATTGTCCAACGCTTGCAGGGCGGCGATTTTCACATGATCATTCGATGAACCAAGGCAATCGATCAGGTCATTGATGAGATCGGGTTGTGTTGCAGCCAACGAAGCAAGTGCGCGTGTCAGTTGCACTTCGACGAGCCAATGTGGGTTCTTCTGATCTGCTTCCTGCACTGTTCTGAGAAGATCCACAGCAGCACTTGCCTTTGACCGGCCCACGAGCGTGATAAGGTTTACACGCACATCCACATTAGGGTCTTCAGCAAGACGGGAAAGTTCTTCCTGGCGCTTGGCTATCTCGACATCCACCAGACCGTGGGGAGCTGTGCGCCATAGTGCAAACAACGCCCTCCACCGAACTTCGGGAGAAGGATGTAATGTCTGTTCGAAACAAAACCAAATGGATCGTTCGTTTTTTATCCCCCGTAACGCGAATCGGGCGACGGCCATCGTCTGTTCTGCGCGGATAAATGCGCCGGCACCATGCAGGGAATCATCTACCAATACGTCAAGCGCCTTCTCGTCACCAAGTCTTCCCAAGGCTTCGAACATTCTTCCCGCCGCAGTTGAATCACTCTCTTGCCGCAATCGGGAAAGCAAATGCTCCTGGGCCTTGTTTCCAGCAATCTGCCCGAGGGCAAACGCTGCCGCCGAGCGGACAATGGCATCAGGGTCATTCAGGAGGGGTACAACCGAGGCCACCGTCGAAGTATCCTGTATGTTCGCGAGTGCCACCAGGGCCCTCGAACGCAAATGCGCATCCTGGTTCCCCAGATACGCAGTCAGCGCTCCACTTCCGAGCGACCGTTGATCCTGGAGCATGAGGATTTCCTTCTCGGCGTCCGAGAGCTTTTGAGCAACCACCAGCGTCGGCGCCAGAGCCAAGACCATCAACAACCATTTCATTTTCATAGTAGTAGACCCTTCTTCGATTGTGGGACCTCCGCGGTTAGATGCAAGCCGTGAAGGCCACCCGCCTGTCCCACGAAGTCACACAAGGCGGCAGGCAAAGGGACGCAAACCAACGAGTGAGGCGACATCTAGAAATACGGCCTTACACGGAAATCGGCACCAATGTTCTTTCGGACGAACTCCTTCGCGGATGCAATGTCGATGTCGTCCATTCCGACAACCGTCATGACGACCTCCGGAAGCTGTTTCACACATTCCCTCGCGAATTCCACCATCGCGTTGTGGTACTTTTCCCCATCCAGCCGCATCAGCTCGCCGTATTGGCTGGGGTCAATGGAGTTTAAGCTGATAGAAACACTGTCGATGAGTCCGACCAGTTCCGGCACAATATTCCGATGATTGATGACGTTCCCATGGCCATCGGTATTGAGTCGCACTCTCCCTCCTTTGTCCTTCACCCAACGCGCAACTTCTTTGACAACATCCAGTCGAATCGTCGGCTCGCCGTAACCGCAAAAGACGATCTCTTCAAAGTTCTTCGGCTCACCGATCGCATTCAGTACTTCCTCAGCGCTCGGTTCTTTTTCTATCTTCAGGTTGTGGCCTTTTACAATCGCTTCTCCCTTTCGATCGCAGAAAACACAATCTGCATTGCAGCGGATCGTAATATTGAGATAGATCGAGTTCTTCAGTTTGTAGGCGATTCGTGGGGGATCAAATGGCTCGATATTGAAGAGTTTCTTTGTGTTAAACCGGGCAGCGCGGGCGACATCCTCAACAGAGGCGCCAAATACTTCAGCGATCTTTTGAGCGATCAGAACAACATTTGCCGGCTCATTCCTTTTTCCCCGAAGGGGCACAGGAGCAAGATATGGCGAATCCGTCTCGAGTAAGATGTGATCGTACCCGATGCTCTTCAGCGTCTCGATGACGGGCGAGTTCTTGAACGTCACAATCCCCGGATAGGAAACGAAGAACCCCAGTTCCATGAGCCGGTGTGCCTCCTCCGGTCCGCCCGGAAAGCAATGAAACACCCCCCGCCTGGTAGGCACGCGTATGTGGACGCTTGATTCAACCATGCGCCATCCTGGATTTGCTTTCACGGCATCGGCGACAGCCGCGATGGTATCATCCTGCGATTCCCGGGTGTGCACGACAATTGGGAGATTACGACGGATCGCTATCTGAATCTGTTTTTTGAACGCCTCTTGTTGGACGTCCCGAGGCGAGAAATTATAATGGTAGTCCAACCCAATTTCGCCAACTGCGACGACCTTCTCGTGTTCAGTCATTCGCTCGATTTTCTCGAGAGCGTCTGAAGATCCCTTCGAAGCATCATGCGGGTGGATTCCCACGCAGGCGTAGACATTTGGATACTTCTCCGAAAGCGCTATCGCCTCGAGGCTCGTTTCGACGGTCGTGCCGGGGACAATGATAGTTTCCACTCCGGCGTCTTTTGCCCGTCTGAGGACCTCATCAAGATCAGTCCTATAATCATCCGAATTCAGGTGCGCATGCGAATCAATAAACATCATTCTCTCTCAGAGTTCGTCATCGATACCGAACGGCGTTCAAAATAGTGACAAGTTCAGTGTGTTGCAAGAAAGGATCGGGCAAACCGTTGTGCTGCAGTCCCTGGAAACGAACAATCGCCACAAGGACACCACGTCACAAAATGAAATGCTTGAAAAAGTGATATTCTCACACATCTTGGTGACTTCGGGACTTCGTGGCAATACACTTAGACTGGCTCTCTAGAACAAGCCTTCGACTGTCAGGTAATACGTTCGAACGGGACCCATATTGCCGAGCAACTCAACGTAGCTGTAATTGAGGAGGTTATTGATGTTGAATCCGAGGCGGAGCGGATATCCAAAATCGATGAAATCGTAGGACGCCCGTATATCAACTATCTTGATCGCCACTCGCGTATCGCCGTCCACGATCGGAGCGAATCGGACCAGGTTCTCGTCGATGCGTTCAATTCGGGACAGGTACCGGAAATCGGCGGAAGCCCGCAGGTGTTCCCACGAGAGAAGGCCGTTCGCATACAGGATGTGACGCGGACGGAACTTCAGAATCTGATTGTCGGCAACATCCCACGGCCATGTATATGTGTAGCCAATGTCCGTCGAGAACCACTTCTTCCACCATTCCACACGCACCTCGGCCTCCACCCCCTCAATTCTCGCCTTCGTGACATTGTCGAATTGAATCACCGGCCCTTCAACCTCGTACGAGCTCGATGGGTTTGGATGGTAACGCTTTATCTGCACGCTGGGCTCGATCAGGTCTTTGAAATCATTGCGAAACGCCGCAACATCCACCACCATCATAGACCCGATAGACCGGTTGATGCCGACTTCGTACGAAAGGCTCGATTCAACCTTCAGATCAGGATTTGGCAGAACGGCAACTGCCGATACGTTCGTTGAGCTCTCGATATAAAGCTCTCCGATTGCCGGATAACGAAAACCCGAGCCGAACGAGGCGCGTATGCTGGTCTCCTTGTCGGGCATATACACAAGTCCAATCTTCGGATTGAGCTGAGCGGTCCCTTTCAGGATAGAGACTCTTTCCCAATCGAACCGCAACCCGGCCGTCAGTTTGATCTCCCCTGTCACCGCAACTTCATCCTGTGCGTAGACGGCTGCACCAACACCCGGGTGCGTGCCAAACAAATTCGCATCAACCCGATCGTAGTTGCCGGCGATACCAAAGGTCAACGTATGGGATGAGTTCGCGTCATAGGTCGCCTGGACATCCACGCTGAACAGATGAGACGTCGAGACATTGTTCACTCTGCCAGAGCTGTCGTCACGCCAGAAATTGCCGAAGTAGATGCCTTTTACCGTATAAAAGAACTTGTCGGAAATGAACTCCTTGTATGCAACACTGATATTTCCACGATCGGAAGTGACCAGACCGTTGCGCTGGCTTTCCGCGGGCCGTGTCGGCTCCTGTAGACTCTTCCACCAGAAGAAATTCCCATGTGTTCGGTAGATGTAGTTGCCTGCCACAGTCAGGCTCTGAGAACTGGAGAGATCATATTTCGCCTTGGCGAACAAAGTCCATCGCTGGTACGTGTCGTTCTCCCTGAAGCTCTCGTCGACACTCCGTCCAACGCTCACCAGATACCTCAGCGATCCCGTACCACCAGAGTAACTGCCGGTGACGCCACTGTTGAATCTCGGTTTTGCGGTCCATTCCCATTCTGGATACCGCGGCTTGTCATAGAGCCCCGAAAATGCTCTGAAGCGGATCTCTTGTTCTGCGGGAGTCTCTCTCGTGATAACATTAATGACGCCGCCGAGCGCGCTCGACCCATACAGAGCAGAGCCAGCGCCTTTCACTACTTCAATACGCTCGACCTCAAACATCGGAATCGTTTCCCAGTTGATCTCGCCGGTGTCTCCGGTGATGTACGGCAGACCATCGAGGAGCACCAGAACTCTGCTCCCGACACCCCGATTATATCCGGTCGAGCCCCGGATGTTCACCTGGTCCGACATCATGTTGACCCCCGGTATGTAGCGCAGAGCATCGTCGAGAGTGACATTGTTTCGATCAGCAATCATCTTCGCACTCACGGTTGCGACGCTGACCGGGACTTCCTGAAAACTCTGCTCCCTCCTGTTCGCCGTGATGATGACAGGTTCCGACTGTATCGGCAGAGAGTGGATCAGAAAATCGAGAGATCTGGTCTCATCTTTCACTACCTTCACACCCTCTATCTTCAATCGCTCGTATCCGATCATCGATATTGCCACAGCATAGGTGCCAACAGGAACATGGATGATGCTAAATTTTCCATTGGCATCACTTGCAGCCCCGAGGAATGTGCCCTGAAGCGTCACATTGGCTCCAACGACAGCCTGGCCGGTCTCGGCATCCTTAATCGTTCCTTTCAACGTCCCACGAGCTGGTTGGCCCATGAGCGCCGCGGTACAAAGAAGGCACAGAACAATATGGAATGATAAGGTTCTCAAAACGGTTGAGGTGGCGGTTTGCGGAAGTTGACCCTAAAACTAATCCCCGTGGTGAACGCTCCCTCATTCACGATGACCGGAATGGGAATCGGCGGCGCATCGTTGGTTCCGTACATCCCAACAACTCTCAGATTGCGCACGGTGAGGTCGATCGCAAATCGCTGGATGACGCCGACATACTTATACGTTGCAACAGGCAGCTTGAATGAATACGAAACAGAGTCAACGAAGAAAGGAAGGTCCTTGTCGAACGCCGGATAGAGATAGATGGTTGGGGGCTCGGAAAAAAGCCCCTGGAACACTAGGGTGGAATCCAGCGGATACACCTGAGAGGCGAACACCCACAGGTCGAACAAGCTGTCAGGAGAAGGCCATGTCCCTTTTTCAAAATAGAGAGTCCCGCCAAACCCCGGCTCGACGTTCGCCTCAACAATCGATGGCGGCTCCAAACCGTGGTCACAAGACAAGAAGAAAACTGCAATGATCAGAAGCGATGCGCTCTTCATGATTCGAAGGAAAGTAGTAATAGCGTCATTCAAATGCAATGGAGGTGCTCTAGACTGCAAACAAGTTTCCGCAGCAATTCGTTTCTCCAGGCCGCTGTTTTCAGGTTGGAAATCTTGGCAGTCTTGCGTATATTTTGCGTTTGTGAGTCATAAGTGTCGCTGAGCCAGCAAAAGGAAGAGTTTTGGAGACCTCGGTGCAGGATCCTCTCTCAATGGAACGTCAAACGTACGAACATTCGTATGTCAGGTCCCTGTTCAACAAAATTGCTCCGCACTATGACTTTCTGAACCACTTTCTCAGCGCAGGGTTCGATATCCGTTGGCGCCGAAAGGCCATCCGGCTTCTCGGCGAGTACCACCCAAAGTCGATCCTGGACATTGCGACAGGAACGGCCGATCTTGCCATCGAGGCTTCCAGGCTCCCGGTGAGCAGCATCTTTGGTGTCGACCTCTCCCCCGAAATGTTGAAGTACGCCCAACAGAAGATTGTCCGGCGCCGCCTGCAATCGCTCATCACCGTGGAAGAAGGTTCGGCGGAACATCTCCGGTTTCCAGATGACACATTTGATGCTGTCATGGTAGCTTTTGGCATTCGCAACTTCTCGAATCTCGATCAGGGGCTCGGGGAAATGCTCAGGGTCATTCGACCCGGCGGGGCCGCGATGATTCTTGAGTTCTCCAGGCCGAGGCGGTCCCCCTTCAAGCAGCTCTATGCGTTGTATTTTGCCCGAATACTCCCCCGGCTCGGCGGGATGATTTCGAAAAGCCCCGAGGCGTACCAGTACCTTCCAAGTACCGTCCAGGCCTTTCCCGACGGCGGTCGGCTACTCGACATACTCCATACCACCGGTTATGTCAGGTCCCGCCAGTATCCGCTCACCATGGGAATCGCCACAATCTACATCGCAGAGAAACCTACTCAACCATAACGAAGAAGATGATGGAACGAATCATACGCGTTGGTCACAGTCCCGATCCGGACGATGCATTCATGTTTTACGGTCTATCGAGCGGAAAAGTCAAGCTCGAAGGCATCACAATTCAGCATCAGCTCGAAGATATCCAGACGCTCAATGAGCGTGCATCGCGCGGCGAGCTTGAAGTCACCGCCATTTCTGCTCACGCATTTGCCCACGTCTCCGACAAGTATTGGATTATGAGGACCGGCGCAAGCATGGGCGAGGGATATGGGCCAGTCATCGTCTCGAAAAAGTACCATACGCTGGAGGAACTAAAGGGGAAGAGAGTCGCCACTCCCGGCACTCTCACCACAGCAACGCTGCTCTTCACGATATTCACTGAGGGAATCGAGCATGTCGACATCCCTTTCGACCAGATCATGGATCGGGTCAGCAGCGGGGAATTTGATGCCGGACTCTTGATTCATGAAGGACAGATTACGTACCAGGACGAGGGGTTCAACAAGATCGTCGATTTCGGAGAATTGTGGCAGCGGATGTACAACCTCCCTCTCCCGCTCGGTCTTGATGTCGTCCGCAAAGATCTCGGAGAGGAAGTGGCGCGAAAGCTCTCGCTGGGTCTGCGCCAAAGCATCCACTTCGGCTATACGCATCAGAATGATGCGATCCCCTATGCGCTGCAGTACGGCAGGGGAATCAACCGGGATCTCGGAGCGAGATTCGTTAAGATGTATGTCAGTGAACTCACCATTGACATGGGAGACAGCGGAAGGAAAGCCCTGGAATTGCTATTCCGACTTGGTGCGGAGCGGGGTGTGATCCCGGCAATTCCGAATATTGACCTATACTGAGCCAGCATCTATTTCATGATCGGGCTTTACAAAATATTCGATATCCATGTCCACTTCTACTCGAACTCGTACTTCCGCTTTCTCGTCCGGCAGAAGACGAACAGGCTCGATATCAATGCCGAGCTTAAAACTTTATCAGCAAAAGGACGGATAGAGATCCCCGGCGAAGATCCCGTACTCCTTGCGAAACGCTGGATCGAAGTCATCGACAAGTGGAAAATCGAGCGGATGTCGCTTATCTGCAGTATCCCCGGGGACGAGGATGCAGTTGTCAAAGCTGTGGAGGCGTATCCGACCCGCTTCACTGGTTTTTTTGCTGTCGATCCAAATTCCAATCTTCTCATGTCCAACGCCGAGAAGAGGTTGAAGCAGGACAAACTCCGCGGTATCGTGCTCTACCCCTCCCTCTACCATATCAACGTCAACGATCCATGGCTCGATCCGCTGTTCAAGCTTTGTGAAGAAGTGAAAGCGGTCGTCTTCACTCAATTTGGAAGGCTCTCAATCAAACCCCGTGAATACGTCGGAATACCAACCACGATCAATGAACAATTTGCCGGTCCGAAAGACCTTATTCCCGTAGCAAAGAAGTACCCGAGTATCCGGTTTGTGATTCCAAATTTTGGAGCAGGGAGATTTGAGGAGACGCTAGAAGTTGGAAAGACTTGCCCGAACGTGTACGTGGATACCGCCGGATCAAATTCCTGGACGAACGAACATCCAGCGAAACCGGATCTGCGGACGGTGTTTCAGAAAGCCCTGGCGGCATTCGGTCCAGGACGAATCCTTTGTGGTTCAGATTCCGGCCTCTTCCCTCGCGGCTACCGCTATGACATCGTCGACAACCAGACGAAGCTTGTGCAGGAGATGAGGGTTCAGCTCGGCGATGCAAAGAAGATCTTCTACGAGAACGCTGCTTCTCTGGCTGAAGCGTGAACCGCTCTGAGGCTCCGCCCCCTTTCATTTCTCCGCGTTCACTGTTCTCGTTTCAGTCAACGAGTTCGCCGTCGTACAGGTCCAAAATCTGATAACGGCCTCCGCCAAACCCCATCACCCCACGTCCCGACGAAAACGTGCTTTGCGGAAACTGCGATTGAGCGAATGTTCAAGTTCGTCAATCCGCCGTTTGCCGGAGTCCACTTCTTGCCGTTGCTGGGCGAATAGTATATCCCCCCTTCTGTCCCAGCAAAGACGATCGATTTTCCGTTGCGATCTTTGGAGATTCCGAGAGACCAGACGTAGAGGTTGTTCAGTCCAGACCTGACGGATATCCAGCCCCCGGTCGCAGACAACCACACGCCAGTACCAACAATCGAACCAGCAAAGAGATCATGTCCGCCGTCACGTGCCGGGGAGACTGCAAATGCGTGCACGTCACTGACCCCTTTGCACACTTCCCAATTTGCGCCATCATCCGAGGAGAAATATGTGAGCCCCATGGTTCCAGCATAGAAAATTGAATCTCTTGACACCAGACACCAAATCTCTTCCGGAATTTTCTGTTCGCTCGTACTCACCCAATGTGATCCGTAGTCCGTCGAGCGATAGACGCCATCGTAATAGGTGCCTGCGTAGACAATCGCATCGCCATCAGATCTTGGAACGACAGCGAACGCAAAGATATTTGGCCTCTGCAGGGAGATCTCAGCTTTTCTCCACGTCTTGCCTTTGTCGTCGGAAATGAAGATGCCGCTGCCATTCGTGCCGGCAAAGACGTGCGTCCCTGAGACTGCCAGCGAGACTACATCAAGGTTCTTCAGGCCGATCAACTTCCAGCTGGTTCCATTATCCGTGGATAAGAAGACTCCACCGCCAGAACTCCCTGCGAAAATGTTCGTGCCTCTGGTTCCATTCGGTGAAGTCGTCATCGCATAGATGTGATGGTTTCTCAAATCGTGCCCGAGCTGCACCCACTGTGCAGTGCTTTGCGAGAAGCAGTAACAAAGATAGAAGAATGAGTAGCTGAAGAAACGAAGAGTCCTCATGGCTAGTCTCCCTTCTCTGGCCGGGGGGGGTGATGCGGCAAATTCACTGCTGCAAGGTACCTCGCAGGACCTTAAAGCGCAAATTCGATGCGGAGCAGTTCAAATCGGAGTTGCCGATATTGGGAAGTACAAAGCAAGAAGTCCGTCTTCTACACGAGCATTCTCTGGCAGAAGACGGACTTCTAATTATGGTGCTACGCCTTCCTACTTCAGCAAGAGCATCCTTTTCCGGGCAATCTGCTGTGAGCCGTGCTCGTCTGTCGCCACGAGCGAGTAGATGTAGACGCCGCTCGAATATCGGGTCGCATTCCACACCTCCTGCTGATACCCGGCGAGCCGATCTCCATCGACCAGTGCCTCCACCTCCTGACCTAGCATATTGAAGATCTTCAGATTCACTTTGCTGTTCGCCGTAAGCTGGTAGCTAATGGTCGTGGAAGGATTGAACGGGTTCGGGTAGTTTTGGAACACCTCAAACTTCTCAGGCGCTGACACCGCAACTGTGATTTCCTTGACCCACTTTTCACCGGAAGGCGCTGAGATCACAAACTTCAGCGTCTGAGCCTTTTGGACAGGAGCCGTCTTGTCAACCGAGAATGTGAATGTTGTGGGAATTTCCTGCTGCGCCTTCAGCAGAGCAATGCGCTGTTGCGTAGCCACAAACTTCAGCCACGAGGGGAACTCTGTCGCCTCAACCTTGACTCCAGCGAGCGGTATTGAGGTGGAGTTCGCCACAGCAAGCTCGATCGTGTTGCCGGTGGAAGCAAAAGGTAGTTGATATGTGGTTTGACTGATGGCAACGGAGGCAACGATTGCGATTAGAGCAATGAGAGTTCTCATGTGAATATCCTTTTGGAATACAGAATTCAGGAGTCAGAAATCAGAATCCAGGAGTCAGAAGTCAGAATCCAGAAAGAATCCGAGTCACCCTGAGCGCAGCGAACGTTTTTTGTGAGCGAAGACGAAGGGTGCTGAAGGTTCGGAACAGTCTTCGACTCCGATCGTCCCGATTACATCGGGACTCACTGCCAGCCCGACATCAATGGACCTTGAAGGTCTGGCGGGCGCTAAGACTGACGGCTATTTCTTTCCCGCGATGCAAAAAGCACCTCGTCACCCTGAGCCCCGCCTGCGGCGGAGTAGACTCCGTCGAAGAGTGCTTCAAGCACGCCATTCGTTGAAACGCCTGCCCGCCTCAGAGGTCTAATTATGCCAGGCGGGAATGGCTCGATTGAATTCCAAACCCTCCGGGTTTCGTCACCAAACAGCCGTCGACCTCAGTCGATGGCGGCAGCATGATATGTCTGCAATCTGCAAGCTGCAGTCTGCTATCTGCCCCTGCACACCAGATACTTTTTACTTACTACTCACTACTTGTATACTCCCTACTGCACCACGAACTCGACAAGCGAACTCGTCCCAATATTC
The DNA here is from genome assembly GCA_026390585.1 of Ignavibacteriales bacterium. Taxonomy (GTDB): domain Bacteria; phylum Bacteroidota; class Ignavibacteria; order UBA10030; family UBA10030; genus UBA9647. The sequence goes on from JAPLFP010000181.1 coordinate 11,693, forward strand.
TGAACCTTGTTCTGTGTCGCCGAGCCGACGGTTTCCCTGAATGTCAGGCTTGCAGGCAAGAGTTCCTTCGTTACCTGGCCTCCCACGGTCGGTCCGATCGGCCTCCAGGAACTGAAATAGTAACTCACCTGCGCTCCATCAACAGGTTGACCCTGAGCGTTCTTCACACTGACAGTGCATAAGACGGTGCTGAAACTGACAGTGCTGTTCGTCGCAATGTTCTGCACCTTGTCGTTCGTGACGGTCTCGTAGGTCATCCTGAATGTGTAGCTACCCGGCAACAGTTCTTTTGCCGCAACCCCGCTTGTCGTGGTTCCAAGGGTTTGCCAGGAGCTGAAGTAATACTGCACAGTCCCCTGGTCGATGAAGGCGCCCTGACTGTTCTTCAGCTGCACTGTTGCATTCACCGTGTTGAACACGACAGTGGGATTTGTGCCAATGTTCTGCTGTTTGTCCTTAGTCGCTGAGGCATACGACATCCTGAATGTATAGTTTGCAGGCAGGAGTTCAGCCGTAGCCACACCATTCATGGTGTGGCCAAAAGCCTGCCACGAGCTGAAGTAGTACTGCACCGTCCCTGTATCTATCAATGCGTCTTGACTGTTCTGGAGCTGGACCGCTGTATTGACAGTCTGGAAGACCACCGTTGGACTACTGC
>JAPLFP010000260.1 GCA_026390585.1 Ignavibacteriales bacterium
CACACTTGGCATCACCTGCCACGCAGGATATATTCTTGGATTGCCATTTGATACACCGGCGAGTCTCAAACAGGATATCGCCGAGCTTCAGCGAATGATGTTCGATTCTGCCTCGTTCTACATCCTTTCGCCGCTCCCCGGCTCAAAGGATCATCAGCGTTGGTGGAGGGAGAGGCGTTGGATGCATGAGGATTTTAACACGTACGATTCAGCACACGTCGCTGTCAAGCCGGAGCGCATGTCGTGTGATGAGCTGATGGAAGCATACCAAAATGCATGGGAACAATTTTACTCCACGGATCATATGGTCAACGTTCTCAAGCTGTGGAAGCGGGATCACTTTAGTTATCGGGAGAGGCTTTCCTTCTTTGCCTGGTATCTCTATGCGTCGCGTATCGAGCGCCTAAATCCGATGAATTGCGGATTCTGGACTGTCCGGCGGCGAAATGAACGGCGTTCAGGATTCCCGCAGGAGGCACTCGTTCCATTCTGGTTGAATCGGGCGAAAGCTTTCACTTTCCGACTGTGGGGTATCGTGAAACTGTTCTTCCAGCTGGAAGAAGTCTGGCTCCGTAGCAGACAGAAAAGCAGAATCGAGGAGGCGCTTCACGAGTTCATCTCAAAGACAAAGCAGGACATCATTGATTGGCGGGATCTCAGCACAAAAGAACTGGCATCATTCTATGCAAAGCTTTCCACTGAAATGCCGGAGATCAAAGTCCCGTCTCTGTTGCGTCTCTGGTTCAGGAAACGGAATCCGTTTGCCGGCGCGTTTACAAGATCATACGTTCAGCGAATCTGGCGACGGTGGTATCTCCATGTCTGGAATCCATTGAAGTGGATTGAGGTGTGGTTGTTTGAATGTGTCAACGGTTTTCGATTCCTTTTTCATCTTCTCTATGAGGAAATAGAGAAAGAGCCGGCGTCACACTTCGACATTACTCATCGATAGAAATATCCTGCCTGCCCCGACGATTACTCTCAGGGCATCGGTGGGGATTCCGCATCTCGGACTGAAAGTCTTCCATTATTCTCCATCGTTTCCATGCCTGTCTGAGCGGTTGCCTTTCACTTGGGACAATAGTACGTTAGTAAGGCAATGTTCTCCCGACGATGTTTGTCGGGACTCATAGGAGGCCCCAGTGATAGGTCAGAACATCTCTCATTCCGGGATCGTCGCAATCTTCGGTGAAGGCGGGGGGCGTCGTTTGTAAGCCTCGTAGCACAACGCTGGACCGCGAGATTGTTCTAACTTTCCCCGAAGGGGAATGATATGCCAACCGAGGGCATCGCCCTCGGATTAAACCTATCTAGTACAATCACAACCCTGAAAGGGTTGGATACCCAAGAAGCGTATGCCACAATCACTTGCCAGAGTCTTAGTGCACATTGTCTTTTCCACAAAGAACCGATATCCATTTCTTGTAGACAAGAATATTCGCGGCGAGATGCACGCGTACCTTGGCGGGACGTGCAATGAATTAGAGTGTCCGGTATTGACCGTCGGAGGGGCCGCTGACCATGTGCACATTCTCTGCGCCCTTTCGCGTAATCTGTCAATCGCCAAGATCGTCGGAGATATCAAACGGGGATCCTCCAAATGGATAAAGACAAAAGGAAGAATGCTGACCAAGTTCGCGTGGCAAAATGGTTATGGCGTATTTTCAGTCGGACAGTCAGAAGTTGAACGTGTGAGACAATATATCGTTGGGCAGGAGGATCACCACAGGAAGAAGACCTTTCAGGATGAGTTTCGATCATTCCTGAATGAGTATGGGGTGAAGTACGATGAAAGGTATATCTGGGACTGATGATATTCCACCCCTTCAGGGTGAGGCGAGCACACGAACAATCTGAGTCGGGGCGGTGCCCCGACCTTCAATATCCGACCCCTTCAGGGTCGATTGCCATGATCTCTAAGATCGATACCTTGAACTAGAGAACTACCATAATCCGTCAGACCATGTCGCATTTCGGAATCGTCGAGATTTTCGGTGAAGGCGGGAAGGAGAAGTATGTGAGTCCAGTGTCGGCGTTGCGCCGAGCGGCGAAAATTCTCCTGTTTGCGCAACTTGCTGCGCTCTCGTTCTTCTTTGTGCCGCAAATGATATATCCGCAGTCGATCTCTCACACGATCGTCAAAGGTCGTGTTCTTGATGATTCCACGCGATCGCCCCTTCCCTTGACGAATGTCTTTGTCTCCAATTCTACAATTGGAGCCGCAGCAGATTCTGAGGGGAGATTCATGCTCAGAGACGTTCAGCTTGGGAATCAGCAAATCGTTGCCTCGTTGGTCGGGTATGTGGCTCAGACTAAAATGCTCCATTTGATCGACACAACGATTTACGAAGTGGATTTCCATCTGAGACAACAGCCAGTTCAAGTAGGGGGTGTCGACATTGAGGCGAAGGAGCCGAAAGAATGGAAAGAAAACCTCCAAAGATTTCTGAAAGAGTTTCTTGGCTCGACTCCAAACGCTGACCACTGTAGGGTGTTGAACCCGGAGGTACTCGACTTTGCCATTGGCGGAACAGGTATGTTCACGGCGACAGCACGGGGGCCACTGGAAATACAGAATCTCGTGCTTGGATATCAAGTCAGGTGTTTTCTGGACTACTATACGTCAAGTGAAAAGCCGCTGAAATCAGCCCCCAGCCAGTCCAGAGAACCCAGGCCGACACCTAGGCTGACACCATCCGATGTCGTCTCACCCAGAACATACGTGCCTCCGACGGTACCTGCCGAGCCTCTGGCGCCGCTGCAGACCCAGACAACGATCGAACTCCTCTGTCGTACAAGATTCACCCCTCTTGAGTCTCGGGACGAAAAAGAGTTCACGCGATGGAAAGAGAACCGCAGAAAGACATACCTTGGATCGTTGCGTCATTTCCTCACTTCACTCGTGCAGAACAATTCCGAGAAGCAAGGATTTGAAGTGTACGAAATCTATGCGGGGCGCAATTCCGACGCTTCCTCGCTGAGGTGGAAAGTCGCTGCCGGGACATTGTTTACTCGAGGTGAGTTTGGCTTCGAGCGAACGTTATCGTTCACCCCCCCCATGCAAGTAGTTTACGACGGTGGCAATGAAACCTTAACGTCCTCACTCCTCTTGTCGCGGCAATCCGTCATCTTCTACATCAACGGCATGTTGGCTGATCCGCTGAGCGTCACGACATACGGCTATTGGTCCAACCAACGCGTGGCCGACATGCTGCCGACAGATTATGCACCCGAGGACAACTGAGATTTCGACTATAAGTGAGCTCACTCGGTGGTTTTGTCCACGAGACGCGAAGACAGAGGGCCAATTCGGGATCGGCCGATGGAGTGATTTGGAAGTATTCCGCACCTCAAGAATGATTCGTTCTCGGGTTCGACCAAAAAAACGATCGCACTGCAATCATACGCGTCGAGAATGCAACAGAAACCATGGACTCTGTTCTTGATGTGGAGGTGGCTGAGATTTTTCTGTCTTAGATCGACATTCGTTAATGACACTCCGACCTTCCCGCCAAGGTGGGCCCTTGGTTGCAATTGGTCCCATGCAGTTGTAGCTTATAACGAGATTATGGTATCCCTCATTTGAAAAAGACCATTCTGCATCGTCGAACATGGGATTGAAAGGAGATTCTCATGAAATGCCTGTTGACTTCGCTTATGATATGCTGGACCCTGACCCTCTCTGCCCAAGACTGGCCCCGTGAGGTTGTGAGCCCCCAAGGGACCATCACCATCTATCAACCACAGATCGCGTCGTTTCAGGGAAATGCGCTGGGGGCACGGGCCGCCATTTCCATCACGCCGAATGGGAAAGACGAGCCGGTGTTCGGTGCAGTGTGGCTGGATTGCCGGGTCTCGACAGACCGAACGAGCAGAACGGTGAGGCTCGAAGACGTAAAGGTGAAGCAGATCAGATTCCCGAACGGAACAGATGAAGAGACATCAAAGATATCCGCCACACTGGAAGAACAAATGCCTCACCTGGATCTGACTTTTTCACTTGACCTCCTCCTCGAGAGCCTGGAGACGGCACAGAAGGAACGAGAGACTGCCCGGGAGCTCGAAGTGACTCCGCCCAAGATCATCGTGATGAACCATCCTGCTGTGCTCCTCCTGATTGACGGCCAGCCTGTGCTGACGGATGTCGAAGGGACTTCGCTGAAGCGTGTTACAAACACCCCATTTTTCCTGGTTCAGGTTCCTTCCTCCGGACGGTTCTATCTGCGGGGAGGGGCCATCTGGTTTTCTGCCAGAAACATCACGGGACCTTGGCGCAAGGCCGATAATCCGCCGAAAGTGGTCGTTGACCTTTCCGAACAATCGATGTCCAACGATGAATCCGATGATCAACTGAAGGTAAATGATGTCAGGTTGAAGACCGGCAAGATTCCGGAAATCGTAGTGAGTACGGTACCGGCGGAGTTGATTGCCACCGACGGTCCTATGCAACTCGCACCAATCAAAGGGACAGGGCTCCTCTATGCGTCGAACACACCGAGCCGGCTGTTTCTGGAGATCGCATCGCAGCAGTACTATATCCTTGTCTCCGGCCGGTGGTACAACGCGAAGACGTTGACTGGCCCCTGGACGAATGTAGAATCGAAAAAGCTGCCCGCGGATTTCGCTAATATCCCTCCGGGATCTGAGTGTGATGATGTGCTCTCAAGTGTTGCCGGAACGATCCCTGCGAGAGAGGCCATCCTTGACGCGCAAATACCCCAGACGGCGGAAGTGGACCGAGCAACGGCGACGACTGAGGTTCAGTACGACGGAGATCCGCAGTTTGAGCCGATTGAGAACACGGGCATGGAGTACGCCGTGAATACTCCGTCGGCTGTTATTCGCTTTGGTGGGATGTACTACAACTGTGACAAAGGTGTCTGGTTTGAGGGTTCAGATGCATTCGGACCTTGGGCAGTGTGCGTCAATGTTCCCGACGTCATCTACACAATTCCTCCAAGGTATCCCGTCTACAATGTCCGCTATGTGCGTGTCTACGGCTACAATCCTTCGGTCGCGTATGTCGGATACACCGCGGGTTACACAGGATGCTATGTCTATCGAGGCACGGTTGTGTACGGAACAGGGTATACTTACCATTCGTGGTATCGCCACAATTATTATGCGCGTCCCTGGACGTGGGGATTCGGTGTCCACTATGATCCGTGGACAAGCTGGTCGTTGGGCGTTTCTGTCGGTTGGGGACAGCCGCATGGATGGTTCGCCTACAACGCGAGGACAGTCTCCGCGGGATGGTGGGGGCCAGGTGGATCTCGTCCTGTGTACCGACCTTTCGTCGGTCCCGCGTACCGCGACGGATACCGTCCTTCATATCATCCGGTGATCGCGAGCAAGCCGGCTGCTCCCTCGACAGGTGGAATGACCCGGAACAGCGGAGCGACTCGGACCGGAACAATGTACGATCAATGGAATAGGGGCGTAAGGCGAGCTGCTGTGGGAGAAAATGCACCTCGCGCGACGGTTCCATCAAGGCCGGCACAGCCTGCGCCGGCTCGTCCCGATGCACGTCCGACAGCCCGTCCTCAACCACCGGCTAACCCGGCACCTGAGACGAAGGCAGAAACGCGTGTCACACCTCGTCCTCAACCTCCGGTTAACCCGGGTCCTGAGACGAAGGCAGAAACGCGGGTCATACCGCGTCCACCCACAAGAGAGAACAATGTCTATGCCGCTCCGGACGGCAATGTCCTTCGCAAGACTCCTCAGGGCTGGCAGCAGCGCGACCGAAATACCTGGAAGGATGCCGGCAAGGCGCCAGTGCAGCAGGGGGTGGATCGTGACCAGCAGGCACGCCAGCGCGCGGCAGATCGCACAACAAGTTTCAAAACACCGCCGCCTTCTCAGCCGACTCCGAAGGCACAGCCTGCTGCAAAGGATCAACCGAAACGTGATGCAGGCGCGGACAAAAAGAAGGAAGAGAAAAAGGACGAGAAGAAGGACGAGAAAAGACGCTGACTCAGGGTTTGCTTCGATGTCAACACATCGCTGGAAGTTTGGAATAGCCCCATTTCCAGCTCATTGGGGGGTTCTTTCGTGTTCGAGAGAAGTGAAGTCGTGTGACATCGGGAAATCCCTTGAGTCGGATGCGTTACGTTCTTTCCTTCACAGGTGAGAATGTCCAGATTGTGCTATGAAGTGATGCAGGAATTGTGTATCTTAGAAGTGTCAATAACAGTACACCGTCTATTCTCTTTCGGGAGAGCTTGTCGGCACTTGTTGTGCAAGATGAGCACGTCTCCAGAATCTCCCGCCTTCAGAAACACGTTTACAGCGTGATTTTGAAAAGCGGAATCGCTGACGAACCGCACGAACGCCTTCCAAGGTCGAAACGCCGTTAATCAGATGAAGCTCTCAAGTTAACGCTTGAGCAGCGAGGAGGTAGGTCTCAGGTCCGTATGTTCGGCGTACACCTTGCCCAACGGTTAGTTGGGTTACAATCAATACAAGAAAGGATTTGTTCCATGGAAAAAGGAACAGTCAAATGGTTCAACGCAGCTAAGGGTTTCGGCTTTATTTCACGTGCCGGTGGCGAAGATGTGTTCGTTCACTTCAAGGCGATCACAAGCGCCGGGTACAAGAGCCTGAACGAGGGTGACACAGTTGAATTTGATGTCGAGAAGGGCCCCAAGGGTCTTCAGGCATCGAATGTCTCCGTAGTCTAATCGGATCTTCGTAGCTGTAACAAGAAACCCCGTCTCTCTGAAAAGAGGGACGGGGTTTTGTATTGAGAGGCGCAGCTCCCAGGCAGCGACTTGGCCTCAAACTCCTCTATCTGCCCGCAGTGGTCTTGGGTTGAGAAGAAGTTCTCTCAAATATGACAATCTTCTAGGCTGCTTGACACTCGCAGGGAAAGGATGTGCCATAGTCGCGTGCTGAAGCCGGGGAAGGCTTCAAGAAGCGAGGGATTGTGATGACCCCCGGAATTCGCGATTTTCGCGTCCGCCGTGCTTGACCTTTTGGCAAAGCGATGCGATGAAGGAGGTCTTTTTCACTCTTCTAGTGTTTCACTCCCACGTACACCCACTCCACCGTCACCGCCCGATTGGCCTGAATCATCACCTCATTTGTGTCTTTGAGTAACGCCGGATCGGCAACGAACTCCAGAGTTTTCTCTCTGACAGGCAACGACGGCCATATTTTCTCTGGAAAGACCTGCGCGTTCTGAGGGATGACGCCGGTTCCCAGTTCTGTGCCATCCAGCCGAACGCGCAGATCCGCGGTGGTGAGCGTGTCAGCGCATTCGATTCGTATAACGACGGACCTTGGACGGACTGGCTCATGCGTGCGCACTGTGATGGATCGTGCTTCCCCTTTCTTCAAGCGAAGTGGAACCTGCCCCGGTAAACTGACGCTCGGTACCGGATACCGCGGAATTGCAATCGTGTAAAGCTTGTCTTTGCCGTTGAGCAATTCAGGACTGGCGAGCTCTTTGAGCACTTCTGTGTCAGCCTCAAAACCGGCGTCCCACGCGACGAAATAGTTGAACAGATACATCCCATCTGATCCTGCGGCATAGAGGAGCGCCGCTGCGGCTCGCTTCTCCTCACGCGTCATCTGGCGTGCTCCGATTGTGAATTCAAGGCAGGTGTAGACTGGAATCGATCCGCATGCTGCTTTGATCTCTCCGACCGGAATGTTGTTCTCCGTCGACAAAAACGGGGCCACGGTAAGGAAGTCAACAAGTCCTCTCCTGGACCATGTGGCGGGATCCACGCCGAGATGCGCGCACCCCTTCAATGAAGTCGGTACGCGTGCGCTGAGCAGAATCTTTTTCCCCCGGGCAGTACCAATGCTGTCCGTCATTTGGCGGACACACTCTACGAAGCTTGTCATGATACGCGCATAGGTGTCCATGGAATCCGCACGGTAGGGGAAGTAGTACGGAAAGCGCATGAAGTCCAATTCGAGCCCATCCAGATCATAACGGCCCACGACTTCCCTGAGAATGGCGAAGAAGTATTCGCGCACTTCCGGGATGGCGTAGTTGAGCGCCTCCTTACCCCATCCTTCATACCCGCCGACGCGGTATTCCGGATGCGCTTTCCAAAATGGACTAAGAAGGGGGCTAGCCGGTTTGTCGACATCGTGAAGCTCGTTCATCCTGTAACTCAGCATCGACTCCATTCCTCGAAGCCGAGCGCGGTTCATGACGAGGTTCACTGGATCGATCCCATTACGGGTAAGACAGGCGAGGTTGTTGCTCATGTTCAAACCGAGCTTTGACCACGCTTCTTTCGGCACGTTCGACGGCGGATCCCAGTGGTACATCTGCCCAGCCGTGCTGGCGTATCCCATGTTTTGCCCGGGATTGACGTTATGGATGAACGTGGTGACGCCTGAGTGAGCAAATGGATCTATTCGTTCGTACGCACGTTGGGGGGTGAGAGTGTCATAGGCC
>JAPLFP010000028.1 GCA_026390585.1 Ignavibacteriales bacterium
TTCTCTTCAAGCGTCATCTTCGCGAGAAGATCCTTGACGCGCTCTTCGACCGGTGCCTTCGGATCTTTGTAGCGATCGGGAGTCTGCGCGAGAGCATTCGTAAGGGCAAGAAGCACGGCTAGAATAATAACCAGGAATAGAGTTTTGGATTGCATGGTCATTTTTCCTCCAAGTGAGAAGACCGGGAATCTGAGCAAGAAGTCCGTCTTCTTCCCGGATGCGCACATGTAGAAGACGGACTTCTACCAGTTGCTACGGCAGCTTAAACACACGCTCCATCATCATCCACTTCTCATCCCCCTTCGCATCGGGCAATTGCTGCTGAAACTTTGCCACGAACTCGGCCCACTCGGGCTGACGAGGCAAGGTAGCCATCTTTTTCATGGCTAAGTCGAAATCGACGGACTCATCAGCTTCGACGATCATGAACATCCGCGTCCCCCGCAGATAAATCTCCATGTCATCCAATCCTGACTCCCGGATGCCTCGTGGAATCTCCGGCCAGATATTGCCGGCCTCATGCCAGTATTTGTATTCGCGAATCAGTTCAGGATCGTTCTTAAGATCTAGGGTGAGACAGTATCGTTTTTTCATGGTTATCGTCTCCGGTTTGATGTACTACAACGTCACAACTTGCCGACGTAGCGAACGGGAGCCCCCTTCACAAATAAGGCGGCCGCCTACCCGTTGACTAACACCGATCGCCGGACTTTGATACGAATCGTGTTTTCAATCTCTCTGTCAGAGACCAGAATGAGATAACCACCGCCCCCCGCACCCGACAGCTTCCATCCCAGTGCCCTTGATCGGTAGCGTTCTATGATGTTGCGGATGCCATCATCAACCATATTTGGAAACATGACTGTCTGAGCATCGAATGATTGAGTAAAGGCAACGCCAAACGCTTCGAGATTCTTTGACATGACGGCTTTCCAGCATTCGTCCGCGGCATCAGCAAGGCGCTTTGCTCCTGCAGCATCGATCCTCGTCCCATCCAGGACGGAAAACGTGCTCATTCGGGGCTCCAGAGTCACAAGAAAGAAATGGTCCTCTACGAATCGAAGAATCGATTCTTCGAGAGTCGAGTGTATTTTGTATGGCCAATACTCACCGCGGTAGTCGAGTTTGTTCAGTCCCGGAAGAACGATGCCGAGGGCATCCTGAGAACCGGAAACAATCTCGGTCCCCGGCGGATTGTCGTAGCTGAAGAGCGTCTTGGCAAGTTTCTCTTTGTCACCTGATGGGATTTCCGTGTGCCACAACTCGATCGCCCTGCGCCGTGTACTCGATGCCATTCCACTCCTGTCGTTGAACTCAATCGTTGGCTCAATCGAAATAGTCAAGACCGAACCGGGATAATGCTTCGAAACAAATGGTTGGTCGAGCCATCCCCCTGCCAAATCGATTCGGAACGGGATGTTGCATTCCGTCCGGAGAGCAGTCGTCGTGCGGATGGGCAGGTTACCATGCGGCAGGCGTTTACTGACCACGTACTCAAGTCCATGCTTACGACAGAAATCTTCTTTCTCAGGACTACTCCCATCTTCGTTCACAAACAACATGTCGGCATCCAGGGCATCGGGATTGTCAACAAAGTCCAGGATTCCGGAACCCGTGTTGACAGTGCAACGAGTGATGCAGCGCAGGGCTTCAAGCATGAATCTTCGCTCGTCCTGATTGTTGACCGGGAAACGACCTTTCAGCCTGTGAACGGTTTCATCGGAGCCAATCCCCACATAGACGTCGCCGTGGCTTGCTGCCTCCATGAGAAAAGCAACGTGACCGCTGTGGAGCATATCGAAACAACCTGTGACAAATACTTTTTTTCTTTTGCCCATAGTTGAGGAGAATAGATTGTGATGTGTTCAGGCAATTCGTTCAGATGGAGGCACTACGGATCCCTCAACTGGTCGATAATCGATGTCGTGAGACCTTCAGCTGCATCCTGTCCTGAATTGAGCTGTTCGAATATCACGATTTCGTTCTTTCCCTTTCTCAGCCAGGGTGCGGGAACGTAGAGAGTCTGCTGTGCGCCGATGTTCCAATATCGACCAATATTGTGGCCGTTGATCCACACACATCCTTTACCCCACGGACGCATATCGAGAAACGTGTCGCCGGTTTCCGTCAATGTGAAGTCCCCTTTACGAAGCACCGGCACACCATCGAGGACGTTCCCGGCGACTTGCCCATGGTCACTACGGTCGAACGGAAGGTTGTAGATGCTCCAACCGCGCAATTCCTCACCAGCCAGCATGACATTGCCTGTGATTCCTTTGCGATTATCCGTCATCTGCTTGCCATAGTTGATCCTTCCGAGATTCTCCACGAAAATGTCCAGTGTGGAGTTGGGATCTGTAATCTCGACCTCCATGGAATCCTGTCCGATGCGCCGATCGAGGATCGCCACGCGAGCTTTGTTGACGAAGACCAGCGCATAATCTCTGAGACCATTGATCTTCAAAAGACCCTTGACCGGTCTCTTCACCGTCGTCCGATACAGAATGTAGCCGTATCCCTGGTTCAGGTCCTCCATGGACAGGAGCGTATCGGAGATCGTCGGTTTTCCGAGGAGCGCGAAGAGGTTTGTGGCTTCAGAGAGCTTGAAGCTTGGGACCGCAATGGTTTTGCTGACAGACGGAAGTTCAGGAACCACCGCACCAGGGCCCAAATGTTTCATGATGACATCCCTAATCGCCATGTATTTGGGCGTCGGCCTGCCAGCCTCGTCCAATGGCGCATCGTAGTCATAGGTGCTTGGCTGAGGAAGAATTGGGTGCTCCTTGTTATAGTTTGCACCGTTCATGAAGCCAAAGGTTGTCCCGCCGTGGAACATGTAGAAGCTCACGGATGCACCCTCGGTCAGCAATGTGTCGTACTTGCCTAAGAAGCTCTGGACGGGAACCACGCTGTGCTTTTCCCCCCAGCTATCAAGCCAGCCCGGATAGAATTCAGGGATGAAGTACGGTCCCCTACCGGCGTTGTATTTGTTGACAGTGTCTCGCAGGGACTTCGGATTCTCTTCTCCATTGATAGCAGGCAGCACACCAGGCAAGTATCCGGCTTTGCACTGGTAAGGCCCATCCGCTGTGAACAACGGAACGTCGACCCCGGCCGACACAATCATGTCACGCGTTGTTCCCATGAATTCTTTGTCGTTGCCATACGAGCCGTACTCATTTTCCACTTGAACCATCAAAATCGGACCTCCCTTGGAAACCTGCAGAGGGGCGATCTCCTTGCCAAGGGCTTTGAGGTATCGATCACACGCCTTCAGAAACCGTGGGTCTTTGCTCCTTACGAT
>JAPLFP010000277.1 GCA_026390585.1 Ignavibacteriales bacterium
CGATGCATGTGGAAAAAGTCGCCGTGGTCTTGTGCGACGAAGTGGAGGGTTGCTCCTCTTCGACGCAAGAGATCGACGCGGCCGACTGTGGATTTGGCAGGGAGCCTGATGGCTTGCTTGCGTTGCTCCGATCAACCCGCACCGCACAATCGTTTGCCCTGTTGGCAACGGAGCCAGATTTATACAACATCCACGCGTCGGACAAAGAGAAAATCCTGAAAGCTGGCGTCGTGCTGTCGGTGCCGATGTTCATGCAAGGCCGGCTTATCGGAACCATCATGGTCGGGCCGAAAAAGTCTGGCAAGGTCTATTCACAAGAAGACATCGATTTGCTCTCGACGGTCGGTGGACAGGCAGCTATTGCAATCGAGAATGCGCGGCTGCACGAATCCGAAATTGAAATGAAGCGCATTGAGGAAGAGCTTGTTCTGGCACGCAGAATCCAGCAAGGGCTGCTACCCAAGGGGAATCCTCCAGTCAAGGGTTTGGACATCGCCGGCGTTTCCATTCCGGCATTGATCGTGGGAGGAGACTATTTCGACTACATTCCGCTTGGACCAAACAGACTGTTGGTGGTGGTTGGAGACGTCTCGGGAAAGGGAATGTCTGCCGCCCTCTACATGTCAAAAATCCAGGGCATGATTCAGATCATAGCTCCGATGTATCAAGATCCGAAGGAAATCCTGATACAGGTCAATCGCCAGATCTATGAGAGCCTCGAACGAAGATCGTTCATCACCATGATCCTTGCTCTTTTTGATTTGGAGACGAAAGAGGTCCGGATTTGCCGCGCTGGCCACAACAAAGCGCTGATCGGTGTGAACGGTACATTGGAGTATCTGAAAGGAGGAGGAATCGGCCTCGGTCTTGAACGGGGACCGGTGTTCGAACAGGAGCTCGAAGAAGTCAGACAGCCGCTCAATGACAACAGCATCTTCGTGTTCTATTCGGATGGGTTGACGGAAGCGATGAATGAGGGAATGTCGCAATTCGGCGAAGAAGCTGTGTTCGAAATTGTGAAACAGAAGCGTGGTCTGGGGGCGAAGGAACTGCAGAATACGATTTTGAAATCCGTGGAAGATTTCCGAGGACCGGCTGAGCAGAATGACGATCTCACGGTCGTCGTAGTCAAGGCTTCGCCTTGATTCGTGCCGAACCGAATCATAGCGGAGCAACTTCCTTCGTTCGCTGCGGGTGGTTTTTTTAAGAAATCTTCCTATATTCAGACCGGTCCAATGATTCTGTTGCTCACTGTATCGAAAACGAAGAGACTATGACAACCAAAGCACCATCATCTGTGGCGGAACACCCGCCGAATTCTCTCGAAAAGATCGCCTACACAGCTGTTGAAGGGATACCGACGCAGGAACCCAATGATCGGTATCGTCTGGGCTACAACGTCTGGATGTGGCTCGTCGACCGTAAGGGATCGTTGGCTCAGGCTGTCCACACCGCTGGTTCGCGCCTTCATATATCAGAAGATGAAGTTGTCAAAACGGTTTCACAGCGCCTGAAGGAAAAAGGGATTCAGATTTAGCGCCCGGATGTCCGGTGGCTCTTGTTGTGTACTGTCTCTCAGCCCGCCATGAGCTTTAACATCAATTCGCTCCTCCTGTCGTTCATCCCCCTCTTCGTTGCGATCGATATCCTTGGGGTTGTTCCCGTCTTTCTCTCATTAACGGAGAGAATGAATCGTTCGGAGAGACACTCGCTCATCACGCAAGCCACCCTCACAGCCCTGGCCGTCTCCGTCGTGTTTCTTTTTGGCGGACGTATGATTTTCAATTTCCTTGGCATTACGGAAAACGATTTTCGGGTGGGCGGCGGCGTTGTGTTGCTTGTGCTCGCGGTCAGCGACCTGCTCTTCCCGCAATCGAAGCAGCGAAGTCCCGGAGCGTCGGTTGGAATCGTTCCGATCGGCATTCCCCTTATCATCGGCCCGGCAGCGTTGACGACGATCCTGATTCTCGTTGATACGCATGGATATGTCGTCACGATCGTCTCCCTTCTTCTCAACCTGCTCATCGTCTGGTTCGTCTTCCGGTTTTCCGACCTCGTCATCAAGCTGATCGGAGAGGCAGGCTCCAAGGCTGTCGCGAAAGTGGCGGCGCTCTTCATGGCTGGCATTGCCGTGATGATGATTCGAGTCGGACTGTCTGGGATGATCAAAAGTTACTGAGAGCCGTCTGACGGAAACTCTTCTACGGAAGGACTTAGAGCATGGATCTCGGTCTCAAGAACAAAGTAGCTCTTGTTGCAGCGGCGAGCCACGGATTGGGGAGGGCTTCGGCGCTTGCCTTAGCGCAGGAGGGGGCGCACCTTGTCATCTGCTCCCGAAACGAAGAGAGCGTGAAAAAGACTGCGGAAGAAATTCGCGAAAAGACAGGAGCAACAGTTGTCAGCGTCGCCGCCGATGTTAGCATGAAAAAGGATATTCAGCGGTTTGTTCAGACAGCGATCAGGGAATTTGGCACAGTGCACGTGCTTGTGAACAATGCCGGAGGTCCGCCAACAGGACACATACTCTCGATGTCTGAGGAAGAGTGGGAAAAGGGCATTCAGCTCACACTGATGAGTGTGATTCGTCTCGTCCGGGAAGTGCTCCCCCTCATGGAGAAGCAGCACT
This sequence comes from Ignavibacteriales bacterium, assembly GCA_026390585.1. GTDB lineage: Bacteria > Bacteroidota > Ignavibacteria > UBA10030 > UBA10030 > UBA9647. Next base: position 2,627 of record JAPLFP010000277.1, read on the forward strand.
GGGGGAGGATCGTCAGCATTGTTTCCATTGCTGCGAAACAACCGATTAACGAACTTCTTGTCTCCTCCACTGTTCGGCCCGGTATCCTCGGCTTGTCAAAAGTGCTTTCCAATCAGTACGCCAAAGACAACATCACGGTCAATACTGTTTGTCCGGGTCTGATCTTCACGAAGAGGCAAGAAGAACTGAGCGTTTCCCGCGCTGCTGACAAGAAAATGACCCTCGAAGAATACTTGGTGGACAGTGCCAAAGCAATTCCTGCGGGAAGGCTCGGCAGTCCGGAGGAAATTGGAAATGTGGTGGCGTTCCTTGCTTCAGAGCAGGCAAGCTACATCAACGGAGTGAATCTTCTGGTGGATGGAGGGTCGGCCAGGGGAATCCATTAAATTTCCGATTTTCGATTTCTGATTGACGATTGTTGCGAGGCCGATTGCTGGCTTGCCCATTCAAGTCGAGGTTACTTCTCCTATCCGCACGTAGTCCTCAAACAAAAATCCCTCATGTTGCTCTCTGGACACCAGCTGGAACATTGAACCGACGAGGTGTTCGTAGGGCGGAAAATATGTATCCCCCTCCACGCTTCTCTCCACGATAGTGAGTCGCAGTTCGGATGCCGAAGTGAGGAGTGGCGCAAAGATCCGCCCGCCACCGATGAGATAGACATCACCTTCATTCCTCAGTGCGTCCAGAGCCTTCTCGATCGTTGGGTACGTTTCGACACCATCGATGGGGTGGGAAGAGAGGACAACATTTCGGCGATTTGTTAGGGGAGCGCTCAGTGTCTCATACGTTCCGCGACCCATCAACACCGGATGTCCGGTGGTGAGCCTTTTGAAACGCTGCATGTCCTCGGGAATGTCCCAAGGAACCGCTCTGTTTTTGCCGATGACGCGATCCTTGGTGAGTGAGGCAATGATGATAAGTTTCATGGGGGCGAGCTGACCTTCAGAAGGTTCAATGCGTCCTTACTTCCACGGAATTGGAATGCCGAGCAAGGTCAGCTTTGCCTCGAGGTCTTCCCGTTCGCGGTTGCGCTTTATTTCCTGTCCTGGAGGCGGAAGGATGCCGAATTTCACTGCCACTTCACGGGCTTGCTCAGGACTGCCGGACTGGATCGCCCGGATGACCTCAATCTCTAGACGTGTTAACTTTGAGCCGCGGAGCCTGTAGTCGATGAATGCTTCCCAAACAACTGGGCACCATCGTCGGACGATCTCATGGCCAATGACATTTGCGTATGAGCGGATCTCAAATTGCGCATGATGATGCATCCGCAGGAGGAGGAAGTGCAACAAGTTGTGCAAGTCAATTTTCCAGTATGCTTCCGTGTAGGTTGAGAGCGGAAGATCCTTCCGTGCCTGTTCTCGCGCAATACCCTTCTCCACCCGTTCGTTGTAGACACGTCGCGAGAGATCGTGAAGCTCCTGTTCTTGCTGGCTTAGCTGCGTTCCAAGTCCAATCTCAAGAAACCCTTCGCTTCCCTGCTTGTTGTCCTTCGATTGCTGTCTCCACTCGCCGGGGGCGGTCTTCTGAGACGCGTCAATCGCAAGGGAGTAGCGGGTGGAATACTCGTTGATGTTCGCCGTTCGATGGCGAATCCATTGCCGCCAGCAGTCCATCGGCACGCGGAGATGGAACTTGATTTCGGCCATCTCGAACGGCGTCGTGTGGTCGTGACGAAGCAGATAACGAATCAGTCCGCGATCTTCAGACACCTTCTTTGTGCCTTTGCCGTACGAAACCCGAGCAGCCTGGACAACCGATTCATCGCATCCCATGTAGTCGACGACTCGCACAAAACCGTCGTCGAGGACCTTGAACGGTACCCCGAGAACCTTATCCAGTTCTTCCGACACTGGTCGTTGAAGTTGTTCCGCTTTCTGCTCCATACTCTCCCGCAAATTATTGGAATCGTGATGAAATGCTGGTTCTATTTCAACTGGTCAGCCAGAGGAAACACCGGCGCGATATCCGTCGGGATTTCTATCATCCTGTCGATCGCTGCCTTCATCTCCGGCTTCATGAGAACGTACTTGTCAAGGAGCGCTTTGGCTTTCTCGTAGCTTCCTTCGGCCTGAATGGTCATGATATCGCCCGTCAGACGCTGGGTTGCGTCTTTGATTTTTCCGAGGTCAACTCTGAACGTGCCCGTTGTAGCGTTGTACTCAAATGCGCCGGCATCCATCAAATAGTTGAACTGCAACGCCATCCCTTTGCCATGTGCCTCGTTGATGCCAAACCGCACGGACCGGAATGCTCCTGCGAGGTACGTTACGTACATCGGCAGTTCTGTTGATTTTGACACGATCCCCTTGTCGATGAGGTACTGCAGAGCGAAGAGGCCGGAAATGTCGGCTTTCGCTTCCTCAAGAGCTGATCCGAGCTCTTTCATTTGCTGGCGGACCGTCGTCTGACTGCCATTAATGGTGAGGGTGTGCGGTCCAAGGCCATGCATGAGCTCATGTGCAAGGATGTGTGTGAAGAAAGGTCCGAACGCGATCATGGAACGTTGAGCGGAATCGATCGCGATGTTTGCGATCGGAACAAGAGCGTTCTGGAACTTTGCTTCGGTCACGTTTCTGAGCATGACCCGCTTGCTTCCTTTTTCCCGCGTCACGCGCTCGTCATTCGGAAGATTAAATGCAGCGGTCTGGACTCCGGCGCGTGCTTCGCCGCCGACAAGCACTTCATCCACAACGCGGATGGGAGCTGAGGCTCCAAGCTTCGCGTTACGGTATTTGGGAAGTATGGGAAGGTTGTTCTCGATATCCTGCAGGTGCTTTGAGAAGGTTGCCAGCTTCTTTGTCTCTTCGTCATTCCGAAGAGTGATGAATGATTCAAAGGCAGCCTTGTAGTTGAACATGTCGTCCATGTAAACTTCATAGGGTCCAATCGTTGGTTCGATCGGGCTATCAAGATCCATCCAGGCCACGTCGCTTGCGTAGTAATCATTGCTCAGAAACGCATCTGCGCGCTTCGTGAGGAACGATCGGAGTCCGGCATTGGTGGTGAGTCCTGCGGCCTCGCGCAGAAGTCCGGCCGCAGGCTCGAGAAGGTCCTTGTACTCTTCATGATAGGGAACAACCTTGAGCTTCCTGTCCGTATCGCGCCGAACCGTAGTAAAGAATCCTGTCGCCTTGTGTTTTTCCGCATCGGGAAGCTTTTCGACCCAAGCATTGAATTCTTCCTTCGTCAAATCCTCCGGGTAGTAGTTCGCAACCGCCGGACGATTCGGGACGCCGCTGATATACGCCTCATTGTTGTCAACGCCCGACCAGGGGCTCATATTGAGGTTGAAGTACTTGAGCCGTAGGTGGCCCTCCGGGCTCGTATCAGCTTCGAGCTTCAGCCGCAGCGCTTCGTTGCCGCTCCACACCTGACGGGTGTAGAGTCTATCGATGATCCTCGTCGCTTCGAAGAGTTTGGCGAGTGCCTTTCGATCCCCGTCAGAAAGCTTCGATATGTCGGCAGTGATTTCAACGGCTGCGAAGCGTTTGATCTTTGCTTCGAGGTCGGATGGTTTCTTGGTTTCCATTTCAGATTTCCTGCATCCACCAATGAGAAGAAGTGCGGCCACAACGAGCAGGCCTGAGGTCAGGGATTTCATACGTCACTCCATAAAGAATGCAGGGAGGCTTGAAAGTGAACATGCGGGCACTTCAAGGTACACGATACGCTCTGGATAAGCAAGCAATCAGAACCTATCGGGCAGGTTGTTGCTGCGTCAAGCAATGAAGCGTTCCGAAGCCATACACCAAATCAACAGCGTGAATGCCTACCACAGGCCGATCGGTGATGAGCTCGGAAAGAATGCCGAGCGCCTTCCGGTCGTTCGGATCGTTGAACGTCGGCACGATCACCGCTGCATTGCTGATGTAGAAATTCGCATAACTCGCCGGGAGCCGAATCCCGTCGATAAGCAATGGGGCTGGCATCGGCAGGGGAACGACCTGGATCTTTGAGCCGTCTTCAAGCCTCATTCCTTCCAGACGTTCGCGGTTTTCATGCAAGGGTTTGTAGTTGATGTCGTTCACATCCGATTCTTGAATCAGGACGACGGTATCACGCTTAACGAAGCGGCAAGTGTCATCGATGTGGCCGTGTGTGTCGTCGCCGCCGATGCCGTTACCCAGCCAGAGCACGTTCGTGACGCCTAGATGATCCTGAAGTGCCCGATCGACTTCAGCTTTGCCAAAGCCGGGGTTGCGAACCTGAACCTTCGTGTCGAGGAGGCATTCCTCCGTTGTCAACACAGTCCCTGTTCCATTGACGTCAACGCTTCCACCTTCGAGTACAAAATCCTTCTCCCCGATCTTTGCCGGGAGGAGCTTCACGCCAAGTTTCTTCGCGGCCTTCGGTGGAACGGCGTCATCTTTCTTCCAATCGGGATATCGTGCCCACGCAGTGAAACGGAATCGAACGATAGCCACTTCGGTTTTCGGATCAGTCTTCTTGACGAAGATGGGACCGAAGTCGCGCGTCCAGCCGCGGTTCGTCGGATAATTGAAGAACTCAACCATCTTGAGATCGACGCCGATCCTCTTGAGAACGTTGTTGGCTTGCCGTTGAACATCCGGAACGGCAATAATCCGAACGATCTCTCCCTGAGAGATCGTACGCGCCATTTCCCCGAACACCCATGGGATAGGAGCGAATTTCCCCGGCCAGTCTGTTTTGTTGTGCGGCCAGCCAATCCACGTTGCCTCGTGTTTTTCCCACTCGGCAGGCATCCGATAACCAAGTGCAGATGGAGTCTCTTCCATAGTCCTGCTATTCATTGATGGGTGGAGCATGATCGAGGAACCGGTATGTCAGTCCTTCATAGGCGTCGATTCTGCGGTCGCGCAGGAATGGCCAGTTGCGGCGAACGTCTTCAAGGTGATCGAGATCGACCTCCGCCATGAGGATTTCTTCCTTCGCAATCGAACCTTCTGCAAGCATCACTCCCTGCGGGTCGGCGATGAACGAGGAGCCCCAGAACTCAATCCCGGCGCTCGTTTTGTTTGGCTTCTCGAGTCCAATTCTGTTGACCGCCGCAACATAAATCCCATTTGCTATTGCATGGCCACGCTGGACAGTCTGCCACGCATCCCGCTGTGCCTCGCCTTGTTGCTTCTTCTCGTGAGGATGCCAGCCAATCGCAGTGGGATAGAAGAGGATCGACGCACCTTGCAGTGCGGAAAGCCGGGCCCCCTCAGGATACCACTGGTCCCAGCAAATGAGCGTGCTGATGCGGCCGACTCTGGTGTCGAACGCCTGGAATCCGAGATCCCCCGGTGTGAAATAGAATTTCTCGTAGTACGATGGGTCGTCCGGAATGTGCATTTTCCGGTACAATCCCACCATCTGGCCATTGGAATCAATGATGACGGCACTGTTGTGATAGATTCCGGGTGCTCTTCGCTCAAAGAGGGGAGCGATGACGACGACCTTCAGTTTCTTCGCAAGCTTTTCGATGACTCTTGTCGTCGGCCCGGGAATGGACTCGGCGAGGTCGAAAAGCGCCGCATCCTCGATCTGACAGAAGTACTGAGAGAGGAAGAGCTCCGGGAGACACACAATATGTGCCCCGGCATCAGCCGCCTCCTCAATCTTCAAGGCAGCCTTCTTGAGGTTCTTGTCGGGGTCGGTGCCGAGTGATATCTGCACGAGTCCGACGGAGAATTTCTTTGGAGTCGGCATGGGTCACTTCCATTCAAATGGATTTTGTGACGACAAAAGTACCGCAATCTGGTATGAGAAGCAAGATTGTGATTGCGGCACAGTGGTTCTTGACAAAGATGGCAATACTTACGATAATGACATGAGGAGCCTTGATGGATATCAATAAACGCGTCTACACGATTCTGGTTCTTCTCACAGCACTCTGGTGCATCGGGATTCTTCTCGCACCAGCGTTGCAGGTGGACCACCCTGTGGCGTCTTCCATCGTGTATTCGGCCTATTCGCCAATCTGCCACCAAATCGACGGTCGTTGCTTCCATCTCTTTGGAGCGAAGTGGGGTCTCTGTATCCGTTGTTCCGCTATCTATTTCAGTTTCTTTCTTTCGCTTCTTTTGTATCCGCTATTCCGTCGCTTGTCTTCCCACTCGTTTCCCGGACGATGGTGGATCGCGCTAGCGGTGGGCCCGATGATTCTCGATGTTCTTCTGAACTTCACAGGAATTTATCAAAGCACACCGTTGACACGGACGATCACCGGAATGTTCTTCGGATCGGTTCTGCCATTCTATATTCTCCCCCCGCTTCTGGAAGGGGTCGCACAACTCCGCAGTCAATTCTCAGCACGAGGAGGTTTGTTCTATGCTCGAAAAGCCCAATAAGCTTCGGATTGCTCTGATCTGTGGCGTCGCCATCGGCGCTGTTTCGGCGGTGCCCGGTATCAGTCTCATCAACTGTTGCTGCTGTGCAGGTGTCTGGTTGGGGGGCGTGCTGGCGATGTACTTGTACAAACAGCAATTCACGGAGGGAATGCCTCCTCTTGAATCCTCAGACGCACTCATGCTCGGGCTGATGTCGGGCATCATCGGCGCGTTTACCGCCACGATCATCAACGTTCTGATTCTGGCGATCATCGGCCCTGTTGAACAAGAGCTGGTGAAATCAATCGTCGGAAAGCTTCTTGATAGGGTTGTGGAACAGGGAGCGTTACAAAGCGACATGGCAGACACGATGAAGGACCAGGTTGACCAATCGATCAGAGAGTCCGGCAGACTCTCCAACATCTTTGGAAGCCTTTTCATGGCATTGATTATCTATCCGATCTTTTCAATCCTCGGGGCGTTGTTGGGCTTTGCCATCTTCCGACCAAAGACGCTGCCTCCATCAACAATGGCATAATAACATGAGACGCATCCTGCTCCTCTGCCTTTTGTGGCTGGCGACCTTCGGGATTGTCGCTTTTTCACAAGAGAACGAAAAAACGATAGAGAAGATTCTTCTTGCTCAGGTCGCCGCGTGGAACGCGGGGGACATTGAGGGATACATGAAGGGGTATTGGAACTCAGACAGTACGGTGTTTGTCAGCGGAGGTAACCTTACCCGGGGATACGGCGGTGTACTTTCCCGGTACAAGAAGTCATACAACACCCCTGAAAAAATGGGGAAGCTGGAATTCGCTGAGCTTCAGGTCAGAATGATCGCTCAATCCCTCGGTGTTGCCACCGGTGTCTGGCGTCTCCATCGGGCAAATGACCAACCGTGGGGCCGGTTCACACTTCTCGTGGAGAAGAAGCCGGAGGGGTGGCGTATCGTCCACGACCATACATCATCCGCAAACTGAATTTCCTTCCTGGATTCCGTCTTTGCAGCTATCTTTTCAGAAGACGGACCCCCGAGCCTCCTTATTGTCGAGATTGAAGTCCGTCTTTTGACCAAGAACAAAATAAGAAAGACGGACTTCTTTCAATCATTCACTTCTTCATCCGCGAATTGATTTTCCTTCCTGGGTTGCGTGTTTCCTCGTAGCTTGTGAGAAGACGGATAGCCAAGCATCTTTTTGGAGAATTCGAAGTCCGTCTTTTGAAATAGAACAAACCGTGAAAGACGGACTTCTTACCATGCCCCAAAGATTCTATCCTGGCAATATCTACCATCTCTTCAACCGCGGCAACGACAGACATCGAATCTTTCTTGAAGCGGAGAACTATCGGTTCTCTTTGTGCCGATTGGCAGGTTTCCTCAAGGCGGCCGAAGTTAATCTCCTCGCGTATTGTTTGATGCCGAATCACTATCACATGCTTGTGCAACTTCAAGATGAAACGGACTTCTCCAATGTGTTGCGAAATTTTACCTCTTCATATGTGAAATCATTCAACAAGTGGCACGGCAGGGTCGGCCATTTGTTTCAGAGCAATACTCGCGCAAAGCTTGTTGACGATGACAAATTCTTGGTGCACGTATGCCGGTATGATCATCTCAATCCAGTGATTGCAGGTTTGGTTGAGTTGCCGGAACAATGGGAGTACTCGGACTATCGGCTGTGGATTGATGAGAATGCGCCAGCAACGATGGCGAATGTCTCGCTAAGACGGCTCTTCTTTTCTACTGGAGATGAATGCCGGAGGTTTGTGCTCGATTACGCGGCAGAAATGAAAACAAGAGCTGAAGTCGAGAAACAGTTGATTTGGTAGGCGGGAACCTGTTGCGAACCGCGGCATGCAAAAGCAGAAGTCCGTCTTCACTCGCTTCTGAGCAAGGTAAGAAGACGGACTTCATCGGTTGACTTCTTTGATCGGCTTATTTCTTCAGCAAATCCATCACGGCAGCAGCCGTTGCTTTCATCCCGGTTCGAATCGTCGGCTCTGGATCAGGTGCGAATTGGCTCGAATGAAGTGACGGAAGAGAGACACCATCCTTCAGGCTTTGTGCAACTCTGGCGGGCTCGATGGCCCCAAGCCAGAACATGCAGAGAGGGATTTTGTCGTCGAGACTGAAGTAACCGAAATCCTCGCCCCCCATGACGGGGTCGACCTTCAACACGTTCTCCTTTCCCAGCACCGGCTCGAATGAATGGGCAACCCTGCGAGTAAACTCCGGATTGTTGTATGTCGATGCCGTGAATTCGCTTTCGTCAGTTCGCACGATCGGCATTCTATCAGAGGGCACTCCCGCAGCGACCGCAATTCCCCGGGCAATTCTCTCAATGGACGCGAGAATTTTCCGCCGCACCTCTTCTTTGTATGCCCGGACCGTGATCTGCAAGCGGACCTCATCTGGAATGATGTTGTGTTTCGTTCCCCCATGGATCGAGCCAACCGTCACAACCGCAGGATCGAGAGGCGAATTCTCGCGACTAACAATCGTCTGTAGCGCGAGCACAATCTGGGATGCAAGAACAACAGGATCCTTCGTCGTCTGTGGATATGCCCCGTGTCCCCCTACGCCACGGATGGTGATATCAACAGAGGTTACGCTCGCGAGAGCATACCCTTCGCAAACTCCCACCGTCCCCGCTGCCATAGTAGCATTGTCATGAAGAGCAAGAATGTAGTCCGGCCGCGGGAACTTCGTGTACAATTCACCATTGAGCATTGCTTTCGCTCCCGCGCCCCGCTCCTCACACGGTTGTCCGATCATGATCAGCGTTCCCCTCCACTGGTTCTTCAATTCACTGAGGATGGTGGCAGTGCCAAGAAAAGAGGTCATGTGGATGTCGTGACCGCAAGCATGCATCACTGATACCTCCCGGCCAGCGTCATCTTTTGTCACCATCGTACTCGAATACGGAAGACCGGTTTTTTCTTGGACGGGCAGAGCATCGAGATCGGTCCTCACAAGCACTGTGGGACCCTTGCCGTTCTTCATAACCGCGACGATACCATAACTCGTCCTGCTTGGTTCGGCATATTTCCCGAATCGCTCGGTCACCTCGAATCCAAGCGTCCGTAGTCGTTGTGCCAGCAGCGTTGCTGTCTTCTCTTCCTGATAGGAAATCTCAGGATGGAGGTGGAGGAATTTGTATGTCTCCAGAAGTTTCGGCAGCTCACGCGCTGCAATTGCATCGAGCGGGCTTTGGCTGAACACAGGCGTGATTCCGAATGCCAACACTGCCAACGAGCAAAAAAGATTTGGGAATCTCATGGTCTTTCTCAATGATGTGGATGTCGCGGATCCGGTGAAGCCACTATGTTCTGCGCAGCTTGATCCGGAACGTTGTGCCGATACCAGGCTTGCTGTCTTTGAGGGTGAGCTTGCCGCTGTGGTATGTCTCGATGATACGCTGAGAGAGGCTGAGTCCGAGTCCCCAACCCCTTTTCTTGGTGGAGAACCCTGGCCTGAACACTTCCTTGCGATAGGTCATATCAATCCCTTTGCCCGTGTCAGTAACATCGATGTTGACCGAATTCTGACGCTCTGCAAGGGCGATCGTAATCTTGCCGGAACCGCTCTCAATTGCATCGAGGCCGTTTTTGACCAGATTTTCGATAACCCATTCAAAGAGCTCGCTGTTGATCTGCGCGCTCACGGGGGATTTGTATTCGAGCGAAAGCTGAACCTTCTTGCCCGTCTGGGGGATGCGTCGCTGAAAGTACTGAATTACTTTCTCGATGACCTCCACGAGGTTTTCATCCTTCAAATCGGGTTTGGAGCCGATGCGCGAGAACCGGCTCGCGATCTTCTGGAGACGCTGGAGATCGTTATCCATGTCATGAAGTGTCTCGGTAATTTTAGGGTCTGAGCTTCCGGTCTGATGTTTCAAGAGCTCAACCCATCCCATCATGCTGGAGATCGGCGTTCCGAGTTGGTGCGCTGTCTCTCGCGCCATTCCCACCCAGATATTGCTCTGCTCACTCCGTTTGATATAGCTGAAACTGATGTACCCGATGAGGATCCAGAGCGCGACGACAGAGATTTCAATATACGGGAGGAGCCGGAGGCGCGTGATCAGCTTTGACTCACCGTAGTGAACGTAATTCAGAATGACGCTTTCGGAAACCTCACTTTTGATCCTCGGATTCCGCTCGTCCATTTCCGCCATGAGCTTCTTGAGATAGAGACGTTGCTGGTCCGGCGATTTTGTCGAGTCGAGGACGATGTTCTTGACGAACAAGGAGTATGGCTGGAGCGGTTCATCGGTGGAGTCGGAGAGTATCAATGGGAACTCTATGTTGCTGATGATCTCCTCCAGCACAAAGCTGTAGTCGCCGGGCTGAGTCTTGTTGTTGCCGATATAGTCGATCGACTTGACGAAAATGCTCGCCATGTGTTTCTGGTTGGCTTCGAGATCGCCCACAATGGAATGAGTGTACCAAAGAGTCCCGGCTACGATGATAAAGGCGAACACCAGAAGCGCGACCTTCAGTTCGCTGGATTGAGGGAGCAAATTCCGATTGTTGGTCTTCATGGGCAGATCGATGGTCGCAGTTCTTATCGGGCGATCAGTGTCTGGTCGCGCCGGGCACCGACAGAAACCATCCACACCTTTGTCTGGAGCAGGGACGCCATCGCCTCGATGTACGAGCGTGCGCGCGGCGGGAGCTTTCCGTACGACCGCACGCCCGACGTTGTTGATTTCCACCCTTTAAACGTGCGATATTGTGGTTGCACCGATTCAAGTGTGCGGAGGTCCGTCGGGAAGTTCTGCACTCTCTTTTGTCCGACGGAATAGCCGACACACATTTTGATTTCCTCGAATTGGTCGAGCACGTCGAGTTTTGTAATCGCTATTTTCTGAATGCCGTTGATGCGAAGAGAATAACGCAAGCTTACGATATCCAACCAGCCACATCGGCGTGGTCGGCCGGTCGTCGCTCCATATTCGCCGCCGGTTTTTCGCAGCAGTTCTCCCGTCTCGTCCTTCAGCTCTGACGGGAAAGGGCCATTGCCGACGCGGGTCGAATACGCTTTCACAACACCAACAACGGATGTGATAGCCGTCGGCGGAATTCCCAGTCCGGTGCAGGCCCCGCCACTCGTTGGATTTGAAGAGGTCACAAAGGGATATGTGCCGTGATCAACGTCGAGCAGGGCTCCCTGCGCTCCCTCGGCAAGAATTTTCTTCTTTTTCTTCAGTGCGTTGTTGAGATACAGCGAGGTGTCAGTAACGAACTCGTCGATCTTCTTGTCAAACTCCTGATACTCGTGAATGATTGCGTCGACGTCGAGTTCCTTCGAATTGTAGACTTTGCTGAGGATCCGGTTGTTCTCTTCGATGTTGCGTTTCAGCTTCTTGCCCAGAATGTCGCGATCGAGGAGATCCACCACCCGGATACCAGTGCGGGTGTACTTGTCGATGTAGGCGGGGCCGATCCCCCGGCCGGTTGTGCCGATCTTCTCTTCCCCCTGCTCGCGGATCGAATCAAGCAACTTGTGATATGGCATGATCAGGTGAGCGTTGTGACTGATCAGCAATCGCCCCTTCACATCAATGCCGAGTTGATGTAACTGGTCGATTTCTGCCATGAGTGCGACGGGGTCGAGTACCACGCCATTGCCGATGACACATGTGACATGTTTGTGGAAGATGCCGGAGGGAATGAGATGCAGCACGTACTCTTTGCTTGTGATGCCGTTCGGCGTTGTTGTCGGAACAACGACCGTATGACCGGCATTGGCGCCCCCTTGATATCGGGCGACGATGTCAGCCTTTTCGCTGAGGTGATCGACAATTTTTCCTTTGCCTTCATCACCCCATTGAGCGCCAACGATGATCTGAACGGGCATACGTCGTCCTTCGAGAAGAGCTTCAGTGAGTGCACATCATCTGAGGAGTCGGGAAGGGATCCTGTGCCAGACCGAATTGTCGATGGTGTTGAGATCGCTGCGAGCTATTCGGTTCGACGCCTGGTTCCCAAAAATTGTAGGCAAAAAAAGAACGAAATACAAGGTGAAGCCCGCCGAATGGTGTTTTGCCTTTCACTCGTTTATGGGTTATATTTTCGCTGGAACCAGATAAGCTCTCGACCCCTCACAGCGCAATAGGTCTAGCGTGGATAAATTCGTCGTTCAAGGCGGAATGAAGCTGAAAGGCACCGTTCAGGCGAGCGGCGCGAAGAATGCATCGCTTGCTCTGATGCCGGCAACCCTCCTCGCGTCCGGGGAGTACAAACTGCACAATACTCCAATTCTCCGCGATGTGGCCACGATGTCCCGGTTGCTTGAAACGATGGGGCTCAAGATCAGCCGGGATGACCATACACTCACTATTGACTCGTCGACGATCACCAGCTTTGAGGCACCGTACGAGCACGTCAAAAAGATGCGCGCATCGATCTATGTGCTCGGTCCACTGGTAGGACGTTTTGGCCAGGCGGACGTATCTCTGCCTGGAGGCTGTGCCTGGGGACCCAGGCCCGTCAATCTTCACATCGAGGGTCTTCGCAAACTGGGTGCAGAGATTGAGCTTGAAGGGGGCTATATTCGGGCGAGGGCGAAGCGATTACGCGGGGCTCGCATCGTGTTTGATGTCTCCAGTGTCGGTGCCACAGGAAATGTCATGATGGCAGCGGTTCTTGCACAGGGGACGACGGTGATCGACAACGCGGCGATGGAGCCGGAGATAGCGGCACTTGGACAATTCCTCAAGTCGATGGGCGCAAGAATCGATGGAGTTGGGACCAATCATCTTGAGATTGAAGGCGTAGATGCCCTGCATCCGGCGGAGTGTGTGACGATCCCCGATCGGATTGAGACCGGAACGCTCCTCATCGCAGCGGCGCTTGTCGGCGACAAAAATTCGTCGGTTCGCATTGAGCGATGTACTCCGTCTCACCTCAGCGCCGTGACGACAAAGCTGGAAGATGTCGGGGCAACGCTGACGATTGGAAAAGATTTTATCGAGATTGTTCCACCTGAGTCAATTCGGCCTATCAATATTACCACATCGATCTATTCCGGCTTCCCCACGGATATGCAGGCTCAATGGATTGCCTTGATGAGTCTGGCTCAGGGAATGAGCATCATCACGGAGACTATCTATTCCGATCGATTTATGCATGTTCCGGAGTTGATCCGGCTTGGATGCAACATCACGGTCAAAGACAATATTGCGACCGTCGTTGGCGTCAATCGACTGACCGGCGCGAAAGTGATGTCTACCGATCTTCGGGCGAGTGCGTCTCTTATCCTTGCTGGCCTCGCAGCAGAAGGAACGACGGAAGTCCTGCGAGTGTATCATCTGGATCGCGGGTACGAACAAATTGAGAAAAAACTGGCCAGCCTCGGTGCCGAGATCGAACGCGCAACCGGAGAAGAGTTCTAGACCTTCCACAGATGGCATTCAACTTCCCCTCCGCTCCTGACGGCGGGGTGGACGCAGAGCACCTCAAAACCTTCCTGTGTCATGGTGATGATCAAAGAGTTCTTGTCCTATCGGTCCCATGTCATCGCACTCGTTGTGCTGTTGGTCGCATCACTCGCGCTCACCCAAATCCCGCTTTTCAATTACCTCGGATATGAATTCTCTGCACTCATTGTTGTGTTGTGGAGCCTCATTGCCGGGTTGTTGACCATTTCATCGTGGAATAAACGGGAGTTGCAGGTGAACGAGGGATTCGCGGCATTTGCCGCTCGATCGCTCATGACCGTTCTTCTCGCTCTCGTCATTCCCTTGATTGTCATCGCGGTGAACGCGTTCTTCGTCAAGAACTGTTCGTTCCCGCAGGGTATCATCCTGTTCTTTCTGGTGACGGTTCTCGGAGTCGTGTTCGCCCACGCTCTCTCGCTCTTCTGCCTTGTCGCTTTTCCACGCAGGAAGAAAACCAGTTTTGTGATCGCATGGATTGCAGTGCTTGCCCAAATTCCCTACGTGGGCCTGACGGGGCCGCAGATCTTCGCGTTCAATCCAATTCTCGGTTTCTTTCCGGGTCTCACGTACGATGAAACGCTCGACGTCACCGGACGGTTGTTGGTGTACCGGATAGGGACGCTCGCGCTGAGTTACCTAGTCCTTCTTGCGGCCGCGTCTCTCGATCGGTGGCGGAACAACCGTGGCCTGCAGTCGTTTCGTTCAACTTCGTTGCCGGGCCGCCTGCTCATGGTGGCGCTCGCTGTGGCCGTCGCGATGCTCTTTTTCTTCAGCGACTGGATCGGTCTTTCTTCATCAGAGTCGTCGATCCAGCAGACGCTTGGGGGAAGGGCGGAGACCGAGCATTTTGTTGTGTTCTACCCGGATACGCTCATCAAAGGGCCGAGGCTGGAGCAAGTGGTTCAATCGCATGAATTCTACTATGCTCAAGTGGCGAGAGTATTAGGGGTTCTTCCGGGGAAGAAGATCCACTCATACATCTATGCAAATCCCGCGCAGAAAGGAAAGCTCATCGGAGCTGCCAACACGGACATTGCAAAACCGTGGTTGGGGCAGTTGCACATCAATGCCGGTGACGTCGATGTCTCGCTCCGGCATGAACTCGTCCATGTCATGGCCGCTGATTTCGGGTTTCCCCTCCTGAAGATCGGTGTTAATTCGGGATTGATCGAGGGGCTCGCAACGGCGGTCGAACGAGTGGAATACGAAGAACCGGTGCACCGGCTTGCTGCGATGGTCTTCGCCACAGGCGCCGCTCCGGATATACAGAGTCTCTTTTCTCTTTCGGGATTCATGAAGGCTCCCGCCGGGGTCAGCTACACGCTCGCAGGATCATTCTGCCGCTATCTGATTGATCGATACGGTATGCGTCGATTCAAACTCCTGTACAAGTCAGGCGAATATTCGATTCTCTACGGCAAGCCGCTGCCGTTGCTTCTCCAGGAATGGCGGCGGTCGCTCGATCGATTCCGATTCAGTACTGGTGACCTCGAGAAGGCGAACTATCTCTTCAAACGACAGTCGATCTTCGGAAAGGAATGCGCGCGTGTTATCGCAAACATGAATACGGAAACACGCACAATGTTGACGGATCGGCGTTATGAAGAAGCTCTAACGTCGGCAGAAAAGTCACTCGGCAAGACGATGAGCACCGAAGCTGTCTATCAAAAGACAACTGCTCTCGTTCGACTTGGCAAGTATGCCGACGCGATAGCTTTTGCGCAGACCAAGCTCGAAGATTCAACAGCGGCTTCATCGTTTCTCACATTGAATTCCCTCCTCGGCGATGCATTCTGGGGGGCAGACTCGCTCGAGGACGCGATGAAAGCATTTGGCGAGATTCTTCGTGCTCACCTCTCGCTATCGTGGGACGAGTCGATGACATTGCGAAAGGAGATCGTACTCAAACCAGATCTTGCGCGTGCGCTGAAACCCTTGTTCCTTTCAACGGTGGAAGATTCTGCCCGTATTTCCTTTCTCGAAAATATGGCGCAGACTTTTCCAAAAGAACAGATTCCCAGGTATCTCCTGGCTCGCGAGAAGGTGTCGTCCCAACGATACGATGAGGCAATGCAATTGCTCGACGGGATGCGGTCTTTCGACTCACCAACGTTGGAGCTTGCCCGGCAACGACGCCTTGCTCAGGTTGCGATGGCGCTCGGTCATTATCAAGAATCGAAAATGTACTACTGGCAGTCACTCAACAGCGTCTATCGCGAGACACAATCAGTTGAGATTGAGGAGAAGCTCAGGTTCTGCGACTGGATGGACGAAATTGGCCCTCGGCAGAATTGATTTTCCCGCGAATTTTGGCTTAATTGCTGTGCAATTTTACTGATGTTCTTCGCACCGAACCCGCTTTCTGAAAAATATTCCCGGAGAAAACCATGCATACGACAATCACTGATGTCTGGGCGCGCGAGATCCTCGACTCGCGGGGCAATCCCACTCTTGAAGTTGAGGTAACACTAGAAGACGGAACAATCGGCCGTGCAGCCGTTCCCAGCGGTGCTTCGACGGGTGAAAACGAAGCCGTCGAACTGCGTGACGGTGACAAAGCCCGTTACGGTGGCAAAGGAGTCCTGAAAGCTGTCGAAAACGTAAACAATGTGCTTTCCGAGGAGGTCGTAGGATTCGAGGCAACAGATCAGATCGGCATCGACAAGATGATGATTCAACTCGATGGAACGCCGAACAAAGGAAAGCTCGGTGCCAATGCCATCCTTGGCGTATCCCTGGCAACGGCAAAGGCGGCTGCGCTCACGCTCGGTATGCCCCTGTATCGGTACATTGGGGGCACCAATGCGAAGATTCTCCCGGTACCGATGATGAACATCCTGAACGGCGGCAGTCATGCTGATAACAACGTCGACTTTCAGGAATTCATGATCATGCCTATCGACGCTCCGTCGTTCGCAGAGGCGTTACGAATGGGAGCCGAGATCTTCCACTCATTGAAGTCAGTTCTGAAGAAGAAGGGATATAACACGGCCGTTGGTGATGAAGGTGGATTTGCTCCCAACCTCAAATCAAACGAAGAAGCTGTCGAGGTCATCCTTGACGCCATCGGGAAGGCGAACTACAAGCCGGGTGAGCAGGTCTACATTGCTCTCGATCCTGCAGCGAGCGAATTCTTTGACACCGACAAGAAGAAATATGTGTTCTCGAAGTCCGACAAATCCGAAAAAACACCCGAGCAGATGGCGAAGTACTGGGAAGGCTGGACAAAGCAGTATCCCATTGCATCGCTTGAAGACGGTATGGCAGAAGGCGACTGGGAAGGATGGAAGATTCTGACGGATGCGGTTGGTAAGAAGGTGCAACTGGTGGGTGATGATTTGTTCGTGACGAATGTCGAGTACCTTTCGAAGGGAATTGACATGGGTGTCGCGAACTCGATTCTCATTAAGGTCAACCAGATCGGAACGCTCACTGAGACGCTCGATGCCATCGAGATGGCGAAGCGCGCACACTATACCGCGGTTGTCAGCCATCGGTCTGGCGAAACAGAAGACACGACTATCGCCGACATCGTGGTGGCGACAAACGCCGGTATGATCAAAACCGGATCGGCAAGCAGGACGGATCGCATCGCAAAGTACAATCAACTCCTTCGAATTGAAGAAGAACTCGACACCAATGGCTACTACGCAGGCTTTGGCGCGTTGAATGTGAAGCTTGCATAGTTCCTTCACGGAATAGACTCGGGGTAGAATATTTATGACTCCAATCAAGTTTGGAACAGACGGTTGGCGCGGTCTGATCGCAGACGATTTCACGTTCGACAATCTCGCTAAGGTTGCTCTCGCGACGGCGAACTACTTCAAGCGACACAAAAGGATAAAAAATGGTGTCGTGATAGGGTACGATTCGAGATTCCTCAGCAAGGAATTCGCGGAAGCAACGGCGACTGTTCTGGCGAACAAAGGAATCAAGGTCATTCTCTCCGACAAGATATCGTCGACACCCATGGTCTCACTGCTGACGACCAAGCTGAAGGCTGCTGGCGGTGTCGTGATTACGGCAAGCCACAATCCCGCGCGCTACAATGGATTCAAGATCAAAGGTGATTTTGGCGGGCCGGCTCATCCGGAGATGATCGATAAGGTTGAGAAGGAACTGAAGAAAGTACTCAAGTCGAAAGTGGTCCATGCGAAAAGCTTTGACGAACTGTTGATGAAAGGAACCATCAAGAAAATCGACTTCACGTCGATTTATGTTGAAGACATCAGGACCAAAATCGACATTCCACTCATTGCATCGTCCGGTCTCAGGATTGCCTACGATGCCATGTACGGGGCTGGTCAAGGAGTGTTCTCGCAGTTGGTGGCGCCAAGGGCAGAACTCCGTAACGCTTTTAATCCTTCATTTGGTGGAACTCACCCCGAGCCTATTCCACAGAACATCAAAGACCTGTCATCTGCTGTCGTCATGAAAGGGTGTGACATCGGCATCGCCACTGACGGTGATGCTGACCGCATCGGCGTCCTGGATGAGAACGGCAACTTCGTCGACTCGCATCGGATTTTCGCCATCCTCCTGAAGTATCTTGTGCTGGAAAAACACCTCACCGGTGAGGTCGCGAAATCGATATCGGTCAGCCAAATTATCAACAAGATGTGCATAAAATATGGGCTGAAACTGCACGAAACGCCCGTCGGATTCAAGCACCTGTGTCGATTGATGACAGAGCGCAACATCCTGATCGCGGCGGAAGAGAGCGGGGGACTGGGATTGCGGGCTCACCTCCCTGAGCGCGACGGAATTTACATCGGACTTCTACTTTGCGAGGTGATGGCCACACGTAAGCGTAAACTGAGCGAGCTTGTGGAAGAACTGATGATCGAGTTTGGCTGGCACTACTTCAACCGTATCGATGCGCGCATGACGGAGAAAGAGAAAAAGCAAACGCTCGCAGCATACAAGAAGGGGATCAAGTCCCTGGCCGGCTATCCTGTGCGGAAGGTGGAGACAACGGATGGCTTCAAGCTCTTCTTCGATGATGCGTGGGTACTGATGCGGGCCTCCGGAACGGAACCATTGATCCGGTTCTATGCCGAAGCGGACTCTGTCACCAAATTGAATGCGCTCTTGAAGGCTGCGACAGACGTGTAAAAGGAAAAAAGCAGATCTTCAGCAAGAACGGGGAATTCTCCGTCAAGCCTCCCTGTTTCACAGAGGAGGCTTTTTATTGGTGCGCCCGGCAGGGCGCATTCACTGGGAGGTGAAAGTCCTCTACATGCCCGGTAAGGGGAAATGTTAGCCGGACGGCAAGGGTGTCTCGGGCGACTGAGAATCCGGAGGAAGCCGCAGGCAAAGCGCTGGTTCGAGGAACACGAAGCGGATAGAGGCGGCGTATCGGGGTGAGACGGCCAATATCGTCAAAGCCCAATGCTTACACGGAACGATGCGACGTAGATCCGACGGACATAAGCGTGAAGGTGAGTGCGCAATACACGGGGAGATCTGCAAACGTGCCGATGAGGCTACGGGGATCGAGAGATCTTCAGAGGCGTATGCAGAAGTCAGCAGAGGCCATAGTAGGAGCTGAGGCTGCAAGCCTTGCGACGAAGGGCCGAACAACGAAGACCGAGAGTAGGACGGATGATCTCGATTCAACGCGATGAAGCAGAAGCACTCGCAAGAGTGGCCGAGGCGGGGGGTGCAGGCCGGAAGCTGAGCACGAAGCGCGGCGGTGCGGAGCGTGGCACGGCGACATC
>JAPLFP010000045.1 GCA_026390585.1 Ignavibacteriales bacterium
GGGCGAGGCGAGAAACAACGGCTGAACAACGTCCCGGAGCGGTTGACGTCGGTGTCCCGCCATGTGCCATTCCTCTGCCATCCTAAGCAGCGTCTCTTCTTTGCGGAGCGGGAATCCCCAGCCGATCATCTCCTTGAGGCGGCTCAGATCGCCGCTGTTTCCCGATTCCGCCCAATTTTGATGACCTCACTTGCCACCATGCTCGGTGCTTTGCCGATAGCGCTCGCTCTCGGCGGCAGTGCAAGAAGCCGCGTATCGATGGGTATCGTTGTCATAGGCGGACTGTTCTTCTCGCTTGTCCTGACATTGTTTGTTATTCCCGCGATGTACACGTTCTTCTCCAAGGAAAGCAAGGAAACTGCTGAATAGCAGGAGGATGCTCCGGCCGAATCCCGTCCTTGTTCCTGATCTGTCTGGTCGAAGGCTTTTGACACCCTTCTGTCTTGACGATTGGATCGATCTTGAATAAGCGTTCCATTCTGTCGACTGGGTGTTCAGGAACTGGAGAGACTACCTTCAAGATCAGCCCGGACTCAGCAGAATTCCCCACTATCCCCGCATTTGTTGAAGAGGGGAAAACCGTGGATTCGGGATCCGAGAAACTAATGACGAGAGTATTCAATAGAAAGAAAGACCAAGAGAAACGCCGGTTCCTCCGCAGGAACATGACAAAGGCAGAAGTTGTGCTTTGGAGCAAGCTCAAGAACAGGCAACTTCTTGGCGAACGCTTCCTCCGGCAATACGGGGTTGATCAATATGTTCTTGATTTCTATTGTCCGCGCTTAAGAATTGCCATTGAAGTAGATGGCGATTCCCATTTTGCCATCGGGGCCAGGGAATATGACGAGCAGCGTGAGCAACACATTGGGACGTACGGAATTCACTTCCTGCGATTTACGAATGTCGACATCTACAACAATCTTGATGGAGTGCTACTGTCCATCCTTCAGCTCGTCGAAGAGCAGGAGAAACATCTCCCGAATTTGGGCCTTCTCATCAGAACCCCCCTCGATCCCACCTTCGTCGAAGGGGGGAAATCGCACAAGGGGGGTTCGAGCAAGAATGACGAGAGTATCGAAAAGGTGAAAATTGCTCACAGTGAATTTCGGGCAACAAACTGATGTGGAACCGAAAGAGAGATCTCTGATGCAACAAGAAGTCTATCGCCAACTCGCCCAAACGCTGGATGCTCTTCCAAACAGGTTTCCCCCCACGCGCAGCGGCGTAGAGTTTCGCCTTCTTGCCAAACTGTTCACGCCGGAAGAAGCCGCACTTGCTTGCACCTTGCGGCTTGAGCCCGCGGCGGCGGCAGACATTGCCAACCGCGCAGGATCAGATCTGAGGGAGACCCGAAGCACTCTCAAGCGAATGGTGGCAAAAGGCCTTATCGATATCAAGAAAGGCGAGGGGGAGTTTGCCTATGCTTTGCGCCCCTTCGTCGTCGGCTTCTACGAGGGTCAGCTGCCCCGGATGGATGCCGAGATGGCAGAGCTGTTTGAGCAATACTATCATGAGACAGAAGGTGGAATTCTGAGAGACACTCCTTCTCTTCACCGGATCATTCCGGTCGGGAGAGCGATCCCTCTCCAGATCGACATTCATCCGTTTGAACGTGCGACGGAAATTCTGGAAGGGGCACTCTCGTGGGGGGTTCGCGATTGCATCTGTCGTAAGCAACAACAGCTTCTCGGCAAAGACTGCGGTCATCCGCTCGAGTCCTGTCTTGTCTTTGCGCCTGTCAGGAATGCCTTCGACCGAAGCACTGTCGACCGGGCCATCACAAAGGAAGAAGCGTTGCGAATCCTCCGCATGACCGAGGACTCCGGGTTGGTGCATTCATCAGGCAACTATCGGGACGGTATCGAATACATCTGTAATTGTTGCACGTGCTGTTGTGGAATCATGCGTGGGATAGCAGAGTACGGTATCATGAGCGCAGTCGCCCGTGCTGATTTTCAGATCGCGCTCGATGCGGATTCTTGTACCGCTTGTGGGGATTGCATCGAGCGATGCCAGTTTCATGCGCTGTCGCTTTCGGGCGCAGCCGTTGACATTGATCTTGCACGTTGCATGGGGTGCGGCCTCTGCGTCGTCTCCTGTCCCACTGATGGTTTGCACCTCGAGCGTCGAAAATCCGGCGAGGTGTCGACCCCACCAGCTGATATCAGAGATTGGAGAACGCAGCGTTCTTCGAGACTGGAAAAGGCGGGATCGATTCCCTGACGTCATTTGATTCATCTTGAGTGTCCACAACCACAATACAGCCTCATGCCAAAACCCAAAGAAGAAAAGCCTCTCGTCATCCGGTGCCCGAACTGCAGGCAGGTTCGCGAGCCAGACTACAACGAGACCACACGGCGCTACGTCTGCTCCATTTGCTCCGAGCCGGTCGATGCGCAGGTCTTGATTGAGAAAAAGAAGCGGGGTTTGAAATAAACCCTCAGAACCGGGGCGGGAAGCCCTCCGCAAGTCAGCTTTTTCAGGCTATGGCCTCAATTGGTGAATACATACGAAAGGCAACAATGGAAGAAGAACAAAAAGAAGTGGGACCCACCATCGGCGAATATCAAGGCAAACCTATTCTCCGCATCCCGACTGTAGACAAGCCAAATCCCGATACCTCGTGGCATTGGCTCTCGTTCGGGAAGAACAAGGCCAAAGCGATCGTGAAGTATTTTGATGCGATAAAGAAGTTTGCGGAAGAGTGAGCGGGTAGGCGATTTATCGGATGGCGCTGGAAAACCGTTCTTGAATGAGCAGCCATGCGCGGCATGAATCGCTGTTTCATATAAGAAACTGCATTTTGCACCTGGATTTCGCCGAATCTTCCTCGCGTTTCGACTTTTTCCCGCCTTGAATCTAACGGAAAAATCAGCTATTAAAGACCCGATAAGCTAGCGAGGAGCGGCCAAGAACTTGCTGATTTTCCGGCCTCGTCGGCAAGTGCAGAGAATGCTGCATCGATCGCGATCGAATCCCCCCGCACCGTGTTACAATGAACACTGCTGACGTCGTTTTCAATATTCAACGCTTTTCCCTGCACGATGGTCCGGGCATCCGCACAACCGTGTTCCTGAAAGGATGCTCCATGCGTTGCTTCTGGTGTCACAATCCAGAAGGGCAGCACCCGGAACCGGAACTTCGCTACTTTCCCGAACGATGTATCTCCTGCGGCCAATGCGTCATCTCCTGCCCGAACCATGCCCATGAAATGCACAGCGGAGCTCATGTCTTTCTGCGCGACAACTGTGAGTTGAGCGGAAAGTGCGTTGAAACATGCTATTCCCGTGCCCTCCAAATGGAGGGACGCGCGATGACGGTTCGCGAGGTGATGGAT
>JAPLFP010000231.1 GCA_026390585.1 Ignavibacteriales bacterium
TCGTTCGCGATGACCTGCATGCCGAAGACATCTGGATCGTTCCGTCCGTCGAGATGGCGATAGACCTGCGCTTGCATCTGATCCACCGCGCCCAAGTTGTCAAAGATCGCCAGGAGATGGATTTCTTCGCATGTGCAAATCTCCATTCCCGGAAGCACCGCTACTCCGGCACCTTCAGCCGACTTGATTACCGCCGGAACATTCTCAGCCGAATTATGATCGCATATCGCAATGACTGCCACACCTTGCTTTCGTGCTTGCGCTACAATGCTTCGCGGGGACATTTGAAGGTCACCGCACGGCGAAAGGCACGTATGAACGTGCAAATCTGCCCGCAAGCGCTTTAGCATTGTTACGTGCCGCCCTCGAACAGCGGTGAGAGCTTTCCAATCGTTTCAAAGGCCGGAAGATCACTGACCATGATCACGACCTTTTCTTTTGCCGCCTTTTGCAGGGTCTCCGGTGCAGGCTGTCGGCCCTGAACAATGATGATACCGGCCAGATCCTTCAGAACGGCGACGGCCACAATATTCTCATGGATATGCATCGTCACCCAGACGGAATTCGGTCTACTATTCGCAATAACGTCGCTGAGTAAATCACTCGCATATCCTCCGGTGACGACCTGATCGAGACGGTCCTGTCCTGTCAGTACGGAGAGGTGCAGTCTTTCCACCACATCTTTGAGTTTCATCTTCTCAACTCGCTATGTTGCCACGGATCTTCTTGCTGTGCTTGCCAACAACATCGAGAAGGTTTGTTGACATTGATTCAAATGATTTCATCGCCAGGAAGACGCATTCATCAGCTTCAGCCTCCCCCTTCACGACATCTTCCGCAAATGTCATGCATGACGGCGCCCCACACGCGCCACAGTCGATCTTGGGCAGCAGTTCATAGGTCTGCTGTCTGCGATGCATTTTCTGAATGCCTCTCGAAAGATCTTCGTCAAGCGGCTGTACAGGGCTTGGGGCAATTCTTCCAACCAGCGAGAAAAAGTTCTTCTGATAGAGATCGCGGATTTTCTGCCGATCCTGGCAAGGCTCTTGTCCGTACTTTTCGACCATCCGAAGGACTCTTCCCCTCGCGATGTAAGGATTTTCGACGGTTAAGGATCCTCCGACACACGCAGTCGGACAAGAGTGACATTCGATATACTGAATGTCCTTCAATTTCCCGTTCTCGATTTCGTCGAACACTCTCATCACATCCGTGAGACCTGCAATGGCGATCGACTCCTCGGCTTTCAGACTGGCCACCTGTCCGCCGACAATCGGCCATCCGAGACCCAGTCCCCGGATTTCAGACTTACCGTTGGTATGGTCAGAATGCGAAAGAGCGCGCATCATGTTGGGATAGACGTCAGCGATTGGCATCACCCCATCGAGGAACGAATGTTTCTTCCGCGGAGGGTTCTTCAAAGCGATCATTTTCGAGGGACACGGAGAGAGATAGATCGCCCCGATCTCATTTTCTTTCAGACCCAATTCATGCATCTTCGCCCGTTTTGCCTCACGTGCCGCAATTTCCATAGGAGACTCGATCGGTATCAAATTGTCCAGAAGATTGGGATATCGTACTTGAATGAGCCTCACAATCGTTGGACAGAATGGAGAGATCAGCGGCCGCGGTGTGCCATTTGCCTCGAGATATTCCTGTATCGCTATGCTGACGGATTCCGAAGCACATGCCACGTCATATGCGTCGTCAAAGCCAACGGTCTTGAGCGCAGAAAGAATGGCAGACGGCTTCACATCCTTGCCGAACTGAGAATAAAACACCGGGGACGGCAGCGCGATCGTGTACTTGAAACCGGAGAAATCACTGAATGAACTCGTTTGCGGGACAAAGGCATGGTTCGGACACACCCGAACGCATTCACCGCAATCGATGCAACGGTCGCTTAACAGCTTCGCCTTTGCATTGCGGACGCGCAACGCCTGGGTCGGACAGATGCGGAGGCATTTCATCCGCCCCGTGCACCTCTCCGTATCGATCCGTATTGAACGAAAGTCCGGCTTCATCTGACTAGTTCATGCTTATGGAAATTTCCAGCCTCGTGCCTTTTCCTACCACTGAATCAATTCGAAAATGGTCAGCGTTCTTCTTGATATTCGGCAACCCCATCCCCGCTCCGAAACCCATTTCTCTCATTTCCGTCGTGGCTGTGGAGTATCCTTCCTGCATCGCCAACTCTACATCGGGGATTCCGGGCCCTCGATCATCCACCACAATCCGTATTGCCTTCGGCGACAATTCCAGTGTAACGGTTGCCTCTGTCGCATACATAACGACATTCATCTCTGCTTCGTACATCGCTATCGCGATCCTTCGAATGATGCCAGCATCCACCCCGAGTTCTTTGAGCATGGTTTTAATTTCTGTTGAGACTTTTCCCGCATCAAAGAACTCTCTCCCCACGATCGAGAACGATTGCGAAAACGTTTTCTCAGTCACCCGTTTCATTCATTTGCTGCCTGTCGAACCCGGGTCCGTCGAGCGTTCCATCGTCGGTGGAATCCCAGCACGATAGAGTATGCCGCACGCTTCGTACATCGAGTACGGAGTCCCGAGCAACGGAATTCCTTTCTCCAGTGCAAGTGCCTGGACAGTCATGTCTGGTTTCTTTCCGCGAACAACGACGATTGCTGTGAGCTCGGCAATGTACGCCGTTTGCACTGTCTGAACATTCACGAGGCCAGTGAGAAGAAGTGCCCCTGATCGCGAGAATGCGAGGACATCACTCATGAGATCAGAAGCGCATCCGTAGATCACCGGACGGTCGAGATGTTCCTCCCCGGAAAATACCTCACACATCAAAAGGCCTTGAAGGTCCGATAAAAGCATCGTTGTCCCCTTTACTCCTTGGGCCGCGTAGAGATTTCGTTGATGAGTTGATCGCCAATGGTGATGGAGCGCCCTGACGGAATGCGAACGGCTGGGCAATTGCTCCAGCACTGACCACACCCTGTGCACTTTTCAGTGTCGACGTAACGCGCTTTCTTGCGAACACGTATTTTGAAATTGCCGATGTATCCGGAGACACTCTCCACCTCCGAGTACGACAGCATCGTGATGTCTTTCCGATGGCCAACCGACACCATCTTTGGCGTCAGGATGCACGCCGCGCAATCAAGGGTCGGGAATGTCTTGTCGAATTGCCCCATTCTTCCGCCGATCGTCGGCTCTTTTTCGACAAGATACACGTGGTACCCTGCATTTGCGATCTCAAGCGCCGCTTGAATGCCGGCAATCCCGCCTCCAACGATCATGGTCGCTTTGTTCAACGGCTGTCGCGTGATCTCCATCGGTACGTGGAGAGCCACACGGCGAACCGCGGCATTGACCAAGGCACAAGCCTTTGCCGTCGCCTGTTCGCGATCGTCATGAACCCACGCGCAGTGCTCACGGATATTCGCGATCTGAACCAAGTAGCGGTTCAGACCGGCTGACTCCGCGGCCAAACGAAATGTCAGTTCATGCATCAGAGGCGAGCACGCGGCCACCACGACCCTATTGACGCCGAGGTTCTTGATGTCCTGCTTGATCAAATCTTGTCCCGGGTCAGAGCACATGAACTTGTAGTCGCGGGCGATGGCCACATGCGGCTGTTTCGCGGCAAAATCACGAACTTGTGTGACATTCACCGTCGAAGAAATGTTCACACCACAGTGGCAAATATAGACGCCAATTTTGATTTGACCGTTGCCATTGGTAGGCTTAAGGTTCTCAGGCATAGAAAACCTCCGTTAACGTAGTGACCTTTTTGCCCAGGGGAATAAACGAGGA
The DNA here is from genome assembly GCA_026390585.1 of Ignavibacteriales bacterium. Classification (GTDB taxonomy): domain Bacteria; phylum Bacteroidota; class Ignavibacteria; order UBA10030; family UBA10030; genus UBA9647. Next base: position 3,790 of record JAPLFP010000231.1, read on the forward strand.
ATCCAACCCCAGACTTTTGGCCGGAAGGCCGAGAGCAATCCCGAGTAGTTGCGTGAAGTATATGATGGGGATATTGAAGGTCGTTTTGTAGAAGTTGTTGATCTTCCCCTGGTATGCCTCGAGGTTCATATGACAAAGCGGGCATGTTGTAACCATCACGTCCGCGCCATTGTCCAGTGCACACTCCAGCAGTTCTTTGTTGAGTTTCAATGCTGTTTCTTCAAATGTTGTCATCAACATTCCCCCGCAACACCTCAGCTTCATCGGAAAATAGACGACATCGCCACCGCATGCTCTGAACAGCCGATCCAACAACATGGGGTTCTCCCTGTCATCGAATGTCTTGTCAGGACGAACAATTTGACATCCATAATATGGGGCGATTTTCAGTCCATTCAGGTTTCGTTGGAACCTGGCCCGAACTGCCTCCAGACCGATGTCATTCATGAGGATATCCAGAGGGTGGCGGACCTTCACCTTTCCACTGTAACTTAAGCCGCCTTCGGCCAAGGCCTCATTGACATCCCGGCGCATCTCAGGGATTTCGTTCAGTATCCGGTTGGTTTTGGAGAGCGTGGTGAAGCAAGAGCTACACGGAGCGAGTATGTCGAGCCCCATTCTCTCTCCAAGCGCCAGATTGCGTGCGGAGACAGCAAGGGAGACAGTCTCCTTGACTGACATATACATCGTCGCACCGCAACAGTTCCAGTCATCGATCTCAACCAGTTCCTGGTCAAGCGCTTTGAACACTGCCCTCACTGATTCATCGTAGCCTCGCTGCGTTTTCTCGAGGCTGCAACCGGGGTAATACGCGTATTTCACGGTCACTCTCCTTTTCTGGATTCGAGTTTCATGTCACCGAGCCCTCGGTAGCCGACAAACTCGGGCGAGTATTCAAGCTTCTCCGGAACGTGCCGCATTTCAATTTCCTGCGCCTTCTTGATAATGCGGGACAACGATTTGTGTTCCTTGATTTTCTTCGGAAACAACGCCAATCGTTTCGTTTCAAGCATTTTCTTCACCAGCGGAATGAAACCGAAGAGCTTGAAGATGCCGGTCTTCATGTAGTATTTCCTGATGAGGGTTCCCTCGTGCAACCGACCATAGCTCATCAGATTGTCGACAAATAGTTTCGCAAGCACCTGAACCTGCGGTGCCTTTGACTCATACTCTTTTTCCATGACTGTGCGCTTCAGCGCATAGATGACGTCCGTAATCTTGATCCCTGATGGGCACCGCGTTGTGCATGCATAACATGATGCACATATCCATATCGAGCGACTTCTCATAATAGTCTCCAGCTCACCTGCACGAAACAGCGCTATGAGCTGCCGTGGAGAGATATCCATGGCGTAGCTCACAGGGCATGAACCCGTGCATGTGCCGCACTGGATGCATCGCTTGATGCGCTCGCCCGCCGGAATTGCTTCCACCTGCCTGAGGAAGATTTGCCTCAGGTCGGCTTCTGTTCGGGTCATCAGTCCGGGAAGTTGATGGGTGGCATGTTCCATAAAGGCTCCGTTGTCCGTCAGTCTGCTACAAGGTCATCGATGATTTGCCATTCGTCGGTGCATGGTGTGCGTTCAGGATGCGCCGTTTGTACGTCATTGCAGATTGCATCAACAAGCTTTGGAATTGCTTTCGACACTTGCGTGGTGCACGTTTCTCGAAACGTCGTGATGTCGTCCGCCTCAATCCCATAGACGGTGAGCCTCTTCGGGAGAGGAGCACCCATGAAGCGAGCAAGACCCAGGATTTGACCAAGATCGATTTGATGGGAAGATGTCAGCGTCACCGGCTCGTTGTCGGCAGTCTGGACAAATCGCAAGAGTGTGCCGACCGGTTGGCTCCCCGTCTTGATGGCATCGACAATGATGCATTCCTCGGTTCCGATGAGATAATCGAACAGTTGAAGCCCTCCCACGGATAGTTCATGAAATGCCACCGAGCGATCGCCCAGACGATTCCCGAGCTCGCGCACAACCTTGATCCCCAATCCATCGTCTGAAAGCATCTCATTCCCAAGGCCTATGATCGTGAGGCTCTTCTTGGGAGGTTCACCACCGGGAATGTACATCGGAGCCCACCTATTTAGCCTGTTGCACCGTTTGTAGCAGCCAGGAAAAATCCTGCACTAACTCGTGTCGCCAACTTGTCAGAAGCTCGCTACCGATCTCGGCATAGAACGAAAAAATCTCTGTGACAGCCAAGGACCCCGTCACAGTGAGAAGCACTTGCTCTTTCCGATGATCCTCTGCATCCTGAGTTCGCGACACAAAGCCACGCTGCTCAAGGTCCTTGAGAATCTTCGACGCGCGGGTACTGCTCACATTGATCAGTTCACTGAGTCTCTTCACAGATGATGGATGCTCGGAGAACAGCACGCTGAGGCAATGCAATTCATCTATCGTGAGTCGAGCTCTTGAAGAGACGTACTTGTCGATGCCTCGGCAACGGCGGGTCAGCTTGAGGAGTTCAGCTCCAAATCTCGGTTCTGTTGCGTCCACGAATACCCGGCCCTCTTAGTAAATCCCTTTCCTATAGGCAAATATTGTGCAAACGAAACTATTATGCCCCATGCGCCAAAAAGGCCTATTCTTATTGATGATTCTGATGAGAAAAGCCACAGCTGGTGAATTATTCAACAGCGATTTGGCATGTTCAGTTCTGAGAAGAGCCAGCATTGTCAGATCCGGAATTCATCCACCGCCTGCTTCGAGTATTGCTTCATACGAACATACACCAATGACTTTGCGGCGGCCTATCACTCCGGGGAACCGAAGTTTCTTTTTCCGGAATCATGTTAGATGACGCATGCAGAATTTCTCATGATGAAGAAACTCTGCGACGATCAGAGTCCAATCAACTCCCATCGCGTGTCGCGAATAGGAAAACACATTCTTGTTTTTGGCGCACCTTGCTTGACGATCTTCAAAAGCAATTTGAAAACCTCACTGCTTTTGCTCATATTGATGGGTCGACTGCGCCAACGCATCAGCGAGCTATCTACTTATGCTGAAAAGCCTATGGCGCTTCCTGACATCGCAGTGAGTGTATGATCGTGAAAACGATTCAATCGCAACTCATTCTTGCTTTCTCCATCGCCATCCTCGTCCCGGCCATCGTCACGATGTACGTTGGGATGAGGATCATCTCTGATCAGACCATCACGCGAGCAGAGACCAAGACCATTTCTGATTTGAATTCTGCGCGGGAAATCTACCGAAACAAAATCTCCGAAATTCACAGCATTACGCGTCTGACCGCCTTGCGCCGTCTTGTCCGGTCCGCTGTCATCAACCATGATCACCATTTCCTGACGAAGGACTTTGAGGGGATTCTCCGTCGGGAAAAACTCGACATACTGTCGATCACAGACAGTCGTGGCAATGTCATCGCCCGGGGCCGGAACCCGGCAATGTACGGTGACAACATCCTTGAGGATCGGTTCATCGAACGCGTCGTCAGGACGCGCCAGCCCGTCAGCGGGACTGATTTGCTCACTCGCGAACTCCTGATAAAGGCTTCGCCCGACCTCGCTGCGCAGGCATCGATGCAAGTCATTCCGACTCCCAAGGCAAAGCAACGGAAAGACCACGAAGAGACATCAGGGATGATGATGGCCTCTGCCGTGCCCGTGTTTGACGACAATGACAACTTCCTCGGTGCTCTCATCGGCGGAGTGCTTCTCAACCGTAATTTTGAGATTGTGGACAAGATCAAGGAAATCGTCCACGAAGGTCAGATCTATCAAGGCAAGGAAATTGGAACAGCAACCATTTTCCAGGGAGATCTCCGGATCTCAACGAACGTCAAAAACGCCGATGGCTCTCGCGCCATCGGCACGCTTGTCTCGAGCGAAGTGTACGATGCTGTGCTGAAGGACGGAAAACGATGGGTTGGAGAAGCGTTCGTTGTCAACGAAACGTACATCACCGCCTATGAACCTATACGAGATCTGAACGCAAATATAATCGGGATGCTCTATGTGGGAGTCCTCAAGCAACCATTTGACGATGTGATGCAGCGGGGAATCATCACCTTCCTGGGGATCGCACTCCTTGGCGTGTTGAGTATTGTTCTTGTGTCGATCTTCCTTGCGAGACGAATTTCCCTTCCTTTGCAGAAACTCGAGGAGACATCACAAAGGATCTCAGACGGCGAATACAAGCACGATTTCAGGGTCAAGGGGCCTCGGGAAATTGAGCATCTGGCGCGGTCTTTGGACAAGATGGCGAAGCAGCTTGACCAGGAGAAACGGGAACTGGAAGAATGGGGAGCCACACTGGAAAAGAAAGTCAGCGAGCGTGCTGACGAAATGAAAAAGATCAACGCGCAGCTGTTTCGTTCTGAGAAGCTGGCATCCCTCGGAAAGCTCGCGGCTGGGGTAGCGCACGAAATCAACAATCCGCTGACGGGCATTTTGACCAACAGCAGCCTGCTTCTGGAAGACATGGAGAAAGACGATCCCAAATACGAAGACGTCGAAGTGATGGTAAAAGAGACCATCCGGTGCAGGGAGATCGTGAAACGGCTGCTTGATTTCGCACGTCAAACACAGCCGCAAAAGCGCCTGGCAAGCATCAACGCTTTGATCGACAATATCATCCTGTTGGTTCGGAATCAGGCATCGTTCCGCAGCATCCTGATTGAGAAGGAACTCGATACCAACCTCCCCGACATCCTCGTTGATCCAGACCAGGTTCAGCAGGTATTTGTGAACATCATTCTGAACGCTGCAGAAGCAATGACGAAAGGCGGCTCCCTGACGATCCGTTCGATGCGATCGCCGGACGGTGAGTCCATCATCATCACATTCGCTGACACCGGTCATGGTATTTCTGAAGAAGTGCGGGAACGCATTTTCGATCCATTCTACACGACCAAAGAGCATGGCACAGGTCTGGGTCTGTCAATCAGCTACGGTATCATCGAACAACACGGCGGCACGATCAGTGTCGATAGCAACGCCGGCAGAGGATCAACGTTTACTATTTCTCTTCCAATTCTGACCAGCGAAGTATCATC
>JAPLFP010000121.1 GCA_026390585.1 Ignavibacteriales bacterium
ACCGGAAGAGAAATCCGGTTGACGATGCCCCTTTCGGAGGAACAAGTGCGCAGCCTCAAGGTTGGGGACGTACTGCTCCTGAACGGCACAATGCACATGGGTCGCGACGTCCTACATCATCACCTGATGACACACGATTCCCCTGTCAACCTCGACGGCGCTGTGATCTATCATTGTGGACCGGTTGCTCTGAAGAAGGATGGCAAATGGTTCATGAATGCCGCGGGTCCTACGACGAGTATTCGCGAAGAGCCCTACCAGGGTGAGATCATCAAAAAGTTTAAAGTCCGTGCCGTTATTGGAAAAGGAGGCATGGGAGCGAAGACCCTTTCAGCGATGAAAGACGTAGGAGCGGTTTATCTCAGCGCCATCGGCGGTGCTGCACAATATTACACGAAGTGCATTGAGGAAGTCGAAGGCGTGGACCTGATTGAGTTTGGCATCCCTGAAGCGATGTGGCACGTTCGAGTCAAGGACTTCCTTGCGATCGTGACGATGGATTCACACGGCAACAGTCTCCACGCTGACGTTGAAAAAGCATCGGCGGCTGAGCTCGCGAAGTATGCTCAGCCAGCGACTCTGTGATCGCTGGAACGAGATTCATGAAGACGGTGAAGCAGTTGAGCAGCTATGAGATGATTTGGGAGATCGTACGGCAAATCCCGAAAGGAAGAGTTGCAACGTACGGTGAGGTTGCAACGGAGTCTGGTTTCCCCGGGCAAGCACGGTTGGTGGGATATGCGCTGCATTCTCTTCCTCAGCATGGCGGTGTTCCGTGGCAGCGGGTTGTCAATGCCCAGGGCAGAATCTCGTTTCCGCGGGGAAGCAGTGCCTACGCACGACAGCGGCGGCTTCTCAGGGCAGAGGGGGTGATATTTCAGGGGGACGCGATCGATCTCCAGCGCTTTGGCTGGTTGAAAGCATTCCGGAGATAACGAAGCGGATCGACCATGGGAAAACCCGACTATCCGATGACGACGGCGGTCCGGCTCTTGCTCGAAAAAAAGGTCGAGTTTCGGCCGCACGTATATGTTTATGAAGAGCGTGGGGGAACGGGTCACTCGGCTAGTGCCCTCGGGGTGTCCGAACACGAGGTGGTGAAGACGATCGTGATGGCAACTGACGAAGGAAAACCGCTTCTTGTGCTCATGCATGGTGATCGGGAAGTGTCGACGAAGCAACTGGCCAGGGTTCTCAACGTGAAACGCGTTGAGCCCTGTGATGAATCGACGGCAACCAGACACACTGGCTATCTCTTCGGGGGCACCAGCCCCTTCGGCACACGCCATCCGCTCCCCGTCTATGTGGAGCGGAGCATCCTTGACCTGCCACGATTGTTCATAAACGGCGGAAAGAGAGGATTCCTGGTTGAGATCAATCCTGCCGACCTCAGAAAAGCGCTTCCTGTTGTTGAGGTCGATGTGGCAACATCATTCACTTCATAGGGAAGGTTCAGATGAATATATTCGAATGGACGACGGAATTGCGCCTCGCGCTCTCAATAGCGTTGGGTTTCCTTGTCGGCCTTGAACGCGAAAGCACGAAGCTGGAACACTCCAGCGTGATCTTTGGCGGAGTGCGGACGTATCCCATCATCAGCCTCTTTGGGTTTGGATGCGCGTGGCTTCACCACTCGGGGGTAGCGTTCATGCTTCCGGTCGGCCTGACGGTCATTGGAGCTCTGGCAGCCATCGCGTACATAACGAAAACCAAAGCAGGCCACCACGGCTTCACGAGCGAAACTTCTGCGTTGCTGACCTTCATCGTAGGTGCACTTGCTCTCCTGGCCGACGTGTGGATCGCGATGGCTCTTGCCGTGGTCAACACAGTTTTGCTCTCAGAGAAAGCAGAGCTTGAGACGTACGTAGAGCGGTTCAGCAAGGCCGAGTTTCTCGCTGTCGTGAAGTTTATTCTCGTAACAGTCATCATACTCCCTGTTTTGCCCAATCAGGATTACACTCAATTCCATCTCAATCCAACGCACATCTGGCAGGTTGTTATTCTGGTCTCGAGCGTTGGGTTTGTAGGATACTTGCTGGAGAAAATGTTTGGTGACAAAGTGGGATTGTGGTTGTCTGGTATCGTGGGAGGGATCGTTTCGAGTACGGCAACGACGATCGCCGTTGGCCGCCTTGCACACAAGAATCCCAACCGGGCGGCAACAGCTCTTCAGGCATCGCTCCTGGCGAGCAGCATGATGTACGTGCGAATTTTGGTGCTCGTCCTGATAATCAATTCGGCCTTTCTGCCGGCGTTATGGTGGAAGCTGACGCTTCTCTTTCTCATCGGGGTAGTGCTTTCCTTCCGACTCAACCCCGGTAAAGAGTCAGGTGAGACGACAATTCCGGATTTGCACAACCCCTTCGAGATCCGTCCATCGATGGTGTTCGGTGTCATGTTCGTCGTTCTGATGATTGCGACGAAACTCATCGAGCAACGCATGGGGAGCGCAGGTTTGCTGACTCTCTCTGCTGTCGTTGGTGTTGCGGACATCGATCCGTTCATACTCTCGGTCCTTCATCCTTCGGAAACAATGGTTCGCTACGTTGCCACGGCGATCATTATTGCCATGATGAGCAACACGATCGCAAAATCTGTCTATTTTGCAATCCTCGTTCCTGGGGCTCGAAAAGAGACCTTCATCCGATTCGGCATTTGGGCAACGTTACACCTCCCGCTGCTGGTCGTGCGCTAGTCTGTCAGATGTTTTCGGGGTGTCAGAGTCCACACCCTGACACGCCTCTCAAAGAACTGGTAAGTCACCCCTTCGGAAGAAGGGGTCCAGGACATAGCCTTAGGCTAAGTTCTGTCCCGCTTTCTTGGATCCCGCACGATAGCGGGATCTCCCGCTTTTGGATTCCGCTTGCAGGCGGGATTCATAAAGCGGAACAAAGAGCGGGAGATTCCCGCGGGAGTTTATCCCGACGAATGTCGGGACGGGAATGACTGATTTTCTTGGGAGGTCGCCCGCGCTCTCGGGGTGTCAGGGTCCATGCCTTGACACTATTCTCCATAACGGCCAAGAAGGTGTCACGAAATGGTTCGTGACACCCCGGAAACGACGAGAACAAAAAAGCCTCTCAGGTCGTGAGAGGCTTTTTCATGTTTGTTGAAGAGACTGCAAGATCAATGGAAAGAATGCCCACCTCGAACATGACCGGCGGTGACACGCTGCACGGCCTTCATCTCCCTGTAACCACGTTTCTTGGCTTTGCCTTGGGTCTCAGCAAAGCTCAGTTTTCTCAGCAAGGCTTTCGGCTGCTCGGCGTCCAGCTTCAGAGGTACGTGACTTCGCTTCATACATTCCTCCTGAACAGTATTGGTGGGTTTCAAAGAACAATTGTACTGAACCTGAGGAATGGTACAAAGCGTCGGATTCATTGTCAAGAGTAGAGAAGCGAAATTTCATGTTGCCACAGTTGCTGATTTTTGCTATATTTCATAGTCATTGTTGTCATGCTGAAGTAGCTCAGCGGTAGAGCAGCGGTTTCGTAAACCGCAGGTCGTGGGTTCAAATCCCACCTTCAGCTCAAAAGGCTATCGAAATACACGTATGCGAGCCGTTGCGCAGTCGTCGCCGACGCTGAACAAGAGAGTGCCTCACAATCCGCTACCAGCGGATTTTTTGTTATCTCGCCAAGGGCATATGAATCCAATCGACATTGTGATCATCGGAGCAGGACCCTCTGGCCTTGCATGCGCCATCGAAGCGAAGAAGCACGGACTCTCTTCGCTGACGATCGACCAGGGATCGGTCGCAGACGCAATCCGCAGGTTTCCGATCAACATGACATTCTTCTCGACTCCGGAGCTGCTGGAAATCGGCGGCGTGCCATTCTTGAGTTCCGGTTTCCGGCCAACGCGGGTGGAGTGTGTCTGCTACTACCAAATGGTTGCGAAGCATCTGGATCTACCGTTGAAGCAGCAGACGCTGGTGACCGGTCTGCGGAAAGTGACAGAAGGATTTGAGGTCAGTACGAAGGATAGTTCATTCCTGGCGAGGAATGTGGTGCTCGCAACAGGATATTTTGACACGCCCAATCGGTTTGATGTCCCGGGCTGTGATCTGCCGAAAGTGCAACGTTACTACACCGAACCATACTCGTATGTGGGAAGGGATGTCGCCGTTGTGGGTGGCAAGAACTCTGCAGTCGAGACGGCGCTGGATCTTTTCCGGGCAGGTGCCAGGGTGACGCTGATTCATCGAGGCGGGAAATTGAGCGACGGTGTGAAGTACTGGATCCTCCCGGATATCGAGAACAGAGTCAAAGCAGGTGAAGTGCGTGGATTGTTTGAAACAACGGTCAGGAACATCAAGCCGGGATCGATTGTGGTCGAAGGTCAGCACAATGAAGAGATTCTCAACGAAGCAGTCTTCGTCATGATAGGCTATCAACCGGATGCGAAGCTTCTGAAGCAGCTCGGGGTGAATATCGATGATTCGTCATTGGCACCCATCCATGATTCCTCAAGCATGCAGACCAATGTTGCAGGGGTCTATGTTGCGGGGTCTCTTGCAGCAGGGAAGTACAACAACAAGGTCTTTATTGAGAATGGAAGAATGCACGGGAAGAGCATCGTTGAATCTGTTCTCCGTTCTCGTTGATTTTCGGGGCAAGTTTTGCTATTTTTAGAACACTTCTTTCCAAAAAGCGTATGCTCTGATTCGAAAGGCTAGAAATGACTGAAGGCTCTATCGTACAAATCATCGGACCTGTCGTCGATATCGACTTTCCTAGCGGAAAACTCCCATCAATTCTCAATGCGGTGAAGATTCCCCGTGTCAATGTGGAAGGGATCCAGGAAGACCTTATCGTCGAGACACAGATGCATCTTGGGGAAGACCGTGTCCGCGCCGTGTCGATGGATTCCACGGATGGGCTCGTCAGGGGAATGAAAGCGTACGATACAGGTAGCCCGATCACCGTTCCTGTCGGTCCCAAAGTCCTTGGCCGTCTTATCAATGTCATCGGTCAGCCGATCGATGCGCTCGGACCCGTCGAAGCGAAAGCGTACTACCCCATTCATCGCCCTGCGCCCAGTTTCGACCAACTCTCCACGCAGAGAGAAATGTTTGAGACGGGAATCAAGGTCATCGATCTTCTCGAACCATATTCGAAGGGTGGGAAAACAGGGTTGTTCGGCGGAGCCGGAGTTGGAAAGACTGTCGTTATCACAGAACTTATTCACAATATCGCGACGCATCACGGTGGTTATTCGGTGTTCGGCGGAGTCGGCGAACGGACACGCGAGGGGAACGATCTCTGGCTCGACATGAAGGAGTCAGGCGTTCTCGACAAAACAGCGCTGATCTTTGGTCAGATGAACGAACCCCCCGGAGCACGTCAGCGTGTCGGGCTTACGGCACTGACAACGGCAGAGTATTTCCGAGATGAAGAGGGAAAGGACGTGTTACTCTTCATCGACAATATTTTCCGATTCGTTCAGGCCGGATCAGAGGTATCGGCCCTTCTCGGGCGTATGCCTTCGGCAGTAGGATACCAGCCGACGCTCGGAACGGAAATGGGTGAACTCCAGGAGAGAATTACCTCGACGAAAAAGGGTTCCATCACTTCTGTTCAAGCGATCTACGTTCCAGCGGACGACTTGACGGATCCCGCGCCTGCAACGACATTCAGCCATCTTGATGCAACAACAGTGCTAAGCCGCCAGATCGTTGACAAGGGGATCTATCCGGCGGTCGATCCTCTCGACTCAACATCGCGCATCCTCGATCCAAACATCGTCGGCGACGAACACTACAATGTCGCAAAACGGGTCAAAGAGATCCTTCAGACGTACAAAGACCTCCAGGATATCATCAGCATCCTGGGCATGGATGAGCTCTCCGACCAGGATAAGATCACGGTCTCTCGTGCACGGAAAATCGAGAAATTCCTCTCTCAACCATTCTTCACAGCAGAAGCGTTTACCGGAAGACCCGGACGCTATGTGAAGCTTGAAGACACCATTCGCGGCTTCAAGGGAATCGTCGAAGGAGAATACGACGATTTGCCGGAGGGTGCATTCCTTATGGTCGGGACGATCGAAGAAGCTGTCGAACAGGCCAAAAACATGATGGCAGCATAATCTTCCATGGCAGAAAAAGCATTCACACTCGAGATTGTTACGCCGAAAAGGGTTGTCTTTAGCGGGGAGGTCACGAGCTTCAGCGCTCCCGGCGTCGTTGGTGGGTTCCAGGTGTTGAAGAACCACGCACCGCTCCTGTCGAGCATCGCCGTCGGTGAGGTGAAACTTGTCGATATCGCTGGAATCGAAAGCCATTATGCGACCAGCGGTGGGGTCGTGGAAGTGCATGACAACAAGGTTATCATGCTCGCTGAGACGGCGGAACGATCTGATGAGATTGATGTGGTCCGTGCACAAGCGGCACGGGATCGTGCCCGGAAACGGCTGGGGGAGAAGAAATCGGAAGTCGATTTCGACCGGGCCCGCATAGCGTTGTTCCGCGCACTCAATCGATTGAAAGTCGCTAATCAATTATGATGTCTATCAACTTCCTAAGCACTCCCCAAAAACCCATCAACGAATCTTGATGGGTTTTTTGTTCACGAGAGGGATGGCGCCTGCGCCGTTGTGTGCCAGCTGCACCAGTTCGTTGACATTCTAACGAGGAAAAGCTATATTCAACCGGTTTTTGACAAGTCCCGTTCACTCACGACCACCCCACTGGTCAAGAAGAGCGCCGTGTCCAAGCTGACCCGACCAACTGTGGCAGAGATCGACCTGAAGGCGCTCGCCTATAACCTCAATGGTATACGAAGGAAGATTGGCAGACGTGTCGCAGTCATGGGAGTCGTCAAAGCCAATGCCTATGGTCACGGAATCCTGGAAGTGGCGAGATTTCTCGAAGGGGAGAAGATCGACTATCTCGGTGTTGCGAATCCCGAAGAGGGGGTTGTTCTCCGGGAAGCAGGAATGACAGCGCCTATCCACGTCTTTACGCTTCCTTTCAAGTTGCAGGCCTCTCTGTTTGCGTCATACGATCTTGAGCCGACAGTCTGCTCGCAACACGAAGCGACACTCCTCAATACACAAGCACAGCGCGTCGGCAAGACAATCCCTATTCATGTGAAGATCGACACCGGGATGAACAGAATCGGTGTTGGGTGGAAGGAATTGAAGAAGTTGCTCAGAGCTCTGGCAAGGCTCCGCCACCTGGAAATCAAAGGAGTCTATACTCATTTCGCGATGGCAGACGTTCGCGACAAGTCCTTCTCGAAGTTGCAGCTTGACGAATTCCATCAGGCACTCGAGGTGCTCCACAAGGAGGGAGTTTCAGCAGAGTTTGTTCACTGTGCTGGTAGCGCGGGCATCCTTGATCTGCCGGAGTCCTATTTTTCCATGGTGCGTCCCGGCATCATGCTCTATGGCTACTATCCATCCAGTGAGACTACCGAAAGTGTGTCGCTGAAACCCGTTCTTTCGCTGAAGTCCCGGGTCTCCCTGGTGAAGTGGATTGAACCTGGAGAAAGCGTGAGCTACGGACGAAGGTACATCGCAAAGAGAAAGACCAAGATCGCAACGTTGCCGCTCGGCTATGCAGATGGTTACATGCGATCTCTGACCGGACGATCGACGGTGTTAATCGGGAATAGGAGATTTCCCACCGCAGGAACGATTTGCATGGATCAATTGATGGTTGACGTAGGAAGCGCTGATGTTCGCGTTGGCGACGAGGCAGTGCTGATTGGCCAACAACATCGTGAGCGTATCACTGCGTGGGACCTCGCGGCGACTCTCGGTACCATCCCCTACGAAATCTGCACTAACATTTCTTCACGTGTACCACGAATCTATCGGTGACATATGACACAGACGAATGATGTGGTCCGATCGTTGTTTGCGAATTTCCCGATCGCAGAGCTGGGATCTGAGGAACAACGTCAGGTTTTTGACAGGCTTAGGACGCGATTTACGAGCACCGCTGATGCTGCAGTGGAGTTGAGGAACCTCTACAAGGTGAAAGGATTTTCGGACTTCGCCTCTGTGATGATATGGATTCTCGACAGAGCTCAGAAGGATCCTCAGTTGGCCGCCACGAGCCCCGAGGATGAAACGCTTCTCCTGTCAACGTTCCGGAGGGCGATGGGGGAACAAGGCTTTGCGTCCGAACCGGTTCTTCCAGTGGGTGGGGGACCGGGATCGACTGATGAAAAGGGATTCGCTTCTCAGCTCGAGAGCTTTTCGGAGGTTGTCCAAAGCGGAATCGAGGGGCGCGGGGCGCAGTTGGAGAGTCTTTTCAATGAGTGTGAAGGGATCGCGAATCATTCGTCCGATGTTGATTTCAAGCAGTTTGCCTCTCTGCTGTCCAATTTTCTCAAGTACATCGCGGAGAGTGAACTTCTCGACGACGTTCGCGTCATTAATATAGTATCGAACATCTCTTCATCGGTCTCCCAATGGGCGATTGCTCCTCCCGACGCCCGACATGGACTGATGGAGGAAGCCCTCGGGATGTTGAGGGATTTCAAAACTCATTTCGAATAATTCCCTAGAGAGTCTATGTCACGAACGTTTGCTGTAATCATGGCAGGTGGTGTTGGGACGCGGTTCTGGCCGAAAAGTCGCGGGCGCTCTCCCAAACAGTTTCTGGAAATCCTCTCCCAGGGGACGATGATCGAGAACACGCTTGAGAGGATCGGTCCGCTTGTCGAACAAGACGATGTTTTCGTCGTCACGAATCGACAACAGGTAGATATGCTGCGCAAGCTTGTACCGTGGCTTCCTTCCGAGCATGTGCTCGCGGAGCCCCTCGGCCGCAATACAGCGGCGTGCATTGGACTCGCTGCGTTGTGGATTGAGCGCGTCAATCCCGATGGAATGATGGTGGTCTCTCCTGCAGATCATATCGTTAAGAATCCTGGCGAGTTCGTGAGGATTCTCCGTCTGGCGCTTCGCGTTGCCGAGGAGAAAGATGCGCTGGTCACAATCGGCATCAAGCCGACACATCCGGAAACAGGATATGGATACATCCAACACGCAGAAGAGGAGATCGACCGGAACGAATACCGTGCGGAGGGGGTCTATCGTGTCAAAACGTTTGCCGAGAAACCAAACCTTGAGACGGCAGAACGATTTCTGCAAAGCGGAGATTTCCTGTGGAACAGCGGCATCTTTATCATGAAAGCACGTGTGATCCTCCGCGAAATTGAGCTCCACCTTCCCGACCTCTACGAACAGTTGCGAGACGTGGGCAAGACGATCGGCACTCAGGTCTATGAACAAACGCTGGAGCACGCTTACAGGATCATCCGCAACATCTCGATCGACTACGGGATCATGGAGAAGGCTGGAAACGTGTTTGTCGTTAAAGGTGATTTTGGCTGGAGCGATGTTGGTTCCTGGGATGAGGTTGTGAGGTTGACTCCCACAGACGCTGACGGCAACTCATTGAAAGGGCGCGTCTTCAGTTTCGACTCGAAGAACAACTACATCGATGCAGGGAATAAGGTGGTTGCTGCACTTGGAATCGAAGACCTTGTTGTGATCAGCACCGATGATGCGATCCTCATCTGCAAGAAGGGAAAATCGCAGGAGGTCAAAGAGGTCGTCGACTTCATCCGACGGAAGCAAATGAATGAATATCTGTAGCAGGGTTGCGTTCAGAGCCCTCGCTGGATGCGTCGCGGGGCTCGCCTTGGCCGGCTGCGCTACGTCGCCGCGGTTTGCCTCCCGTAGCACCCTATCCTCCCCCAAAGAAGTTGCCAGCAGCGAAACGACGAAGGCAGGCGAATCGAAGACCCCTCGAAACCCCAGCGGCAAGATTCTCCTGACGCTCGAAGGCGTGGCATCATACTACGCTGACGAGTTCCATGGCAAACAAACCTCCAACGGTGAGATCTATGATATGAATAGTCTCACTGCAGCCCACAGAACGTTCCCATTCGGCACAAAAGTTCGTCTCACCAATCTGGAAAACGGCAAGACTGTTATCGTCCGTGTGAATGATCGCGGCCCTTTTCATGAAGGGAGAATCATAGATCTTTCGCTCGCGGCGGCGAAGGAACTTGACCTTGTGAGATCGGGAACGGCACGCGTAAGAATGGAAGTACTTGAATGGGGAGATGGCACATAGCAGGATGAAGATCACCGTTCACATAAAACCAAATGCACGTCAGGAATCTGTCACAGTCCGTGAAGACGGTGTCTATGTAGTGCAGGTCTCGGCTCCTCCCATAGAGGGAAGGGCGAACGAGAAGCTGATTGAGATCCTCTCCAAGCACTTTCATCGACCAAAAAGGGCAATAGAGATACTCAGAGGCACTCATGGAAGGCACAAAATCGTCGAAATTCAATAGAAAAGACCACCGAAGGATGTCCATGAAGCGAAATCTCTCAACTCTTGGCCTTTTGACCCTCAGTCTGACGATCTCGTTGCTCGCTGGAGTTCCGGATTCAGTTGCAACAACCACTGTGGATCCAGGAGTGGAACACATGACGCTCCTCAAGGCGGGTCCATATGCGATTGATGTGCTGGTCGTTGACCTGCGAGCGCGGAATTTGCAGGTGGAGTCTTTTCGACCTGTGGGATTGGTGAAAACCACTGAACAGGCCAGAAGGAACGATCGCGTTGATCACAACATCGTCGCTGCAATCAATGCCGATTTTTTTAGCTTCACCAGCGGTTGGCCTGTGAACAATCAAGTCATGAACGGGCAATTTGTTTTTGCGTCGTCAACGCAGAGATCTCATCTGGCTATTGACATCGACGGTAAGCCGTTCATTGACAAGTTCAGCCTCTCAGCGTGGGTCAAGCCGAAGAACGGAAAGGTCTATCCCATCGATGCGGTCAATGATACCCATCGGGCTAACTCAATAATCCTCCATACCTCTTTCTCTGATACGGCGACGAATTTCTCCGGTCCCGGTGTGACATACCTTCTCAGCCTCGCGGGTTCAACCTGGTCTGTCGGCGACACGCTGAAGATGACAGTAGCCCAAAACGGAGTGCCCGATCTGATGCACATCGCAAAGGATCAGGCGGCGCTCTGGATCGGCAGCGGTCCTGATGTGTGGCCTGCACACGAGGATGTGAAGGTCGGTGACACTGTGCTCGTCTACCTCGGGACTCAACCGCCGGTGCGGCATGTGAGGACGATGGTTGGAGGTGTTGGCATGATTCTCTCAAACGGCAAGGCTGTCGCCGACAGCATCAATGTCAGGGAGAAAACGAATATCACCTTTCTGAAGGCGCGTCACCCTCGGACTTTCGTCGGTTTCGACAGGGATTCGACCAAGCTCTTTCTCTGCGTCGTCGACGGGCGGCAGGAAAGAAGTATCGGAATGAACTTTCAGGAAATGGCTGATTTCCTGCTTTCCATCGGAGTATGGAATGCTGTGAACCTCGATGGAGGCGGCTCGACGACGATGGTGATTCACCGCAAGATCGTCAATTCGCCCTCTGACAAGACCGGCGAACGTCCGGTGGCAAATACTCTTCAGATCGTCAGAATCAATCCTCCACCGGTGAGCAAATAAGCTCTCAGGGTGGTTGCGATAGACCACTTGTTGAAAGGCAGAACCTTGTCCAGAATGCGAAGTTCCGCAATGTTTTTTCTGTTGTCCTCTCTTGTCCTTGCGTTCAATTCCGTCGGCGCGCAGAGTATTCCGGGGCCATTGCCGAGTCTCCGCGAGCAGGCAGCAATCCAGCAAGAGTGGTTGAGAATTCGACTGGACCGGGTCCTTCCACAACTCATGAGAGAAAACAATGTCCAGATGTGGATCGTCGATATGCGGGAATACAATGAGGATCCGGTGTTTTCCTCTCTGGTCTCTGCCACCACTTTCTCTGCCCGCCGCAGGAGTATCTACGTATTCTTTGACCGCGGACCTGAACAGGGAATTGAGCGACTCGCCCTCGGGGGTTCATCGCAGGGAGGACTGTTTGTTGCTTACAGGGACACCACTCTGAAGAACGCCGAACTTTGGGGCGATACCCAATGGAGCATGCTGGCCAATGCCGTCAAAGAGAGGGATCCAAAGACGATTTCCGTCAATATCTCGAACACCCACGCCTTCTCCGACGGTCTCAGTGCCGGTGAATGGGAGTTGATGCAGAAAGCTCTTGGTCCAAAATACGTCGGGAGAGTCGTCAGGGCGGAGAGA
>JAPLFP010000373.1 GCA_026390585.1 Ignavibacteriales bacterium
TAAGAACATTTAATAAAAAACCGGGGTATACACAACCCCCGTTTCTTTAACACCATGATAAGCAGGAGTGGGCAATCCTTCCCATGAGAAAGGTGAACACATTTTTGCTTCTCCCCATAGATTTCTATCGTCGACTTGGAATCTTCTACACAACGGGTCTTTCCAAAAAGAGACGTTTCTATTTCAACAAAATCACTTTCCGGCTTTGTGCAAATCCGTCAACCTCTAATCTGATCATATATGGTCCACTCGTTAGCGTGGAGGCATCCAGCACAATTCTATGGTCACCGCTATTTTGATAGCGGTTAACAAGCGTTTCTATTTTACGTCCGGTCATATCAAATACAGCGAGAACAACATGCCCGTTTCTAGTTAATGCATAGGTAATCGTTGTTTGTGGATTGAATGGATTTGGGTATGCAGGGTGCAATGTGGCCGCCGTCGGTATTGCAATGTTCGCGGTTGTGTTCTCCGACGACATTCCTGTGGTTTCACCTGCCATTCTATAGATTTCGCTGCCCGCCAAAAGGAAGGCTCCAAGTCCATAATCTTCAAAGTTTGGTGATTTGTCATAGGTGACAGGCTGTCCGTCAGAAGGCTGCTTTCCGGTACTTTGAACGTAGCCGAGGAAACCATTACTGTGCAGGGCAGAATCTACCATACCTTTCCAGCCCCGTATTGCAGCACTTCTATATACCAAATCCGTAAGGACTCCCTTGTTTACTCCCCACGCGAGGCCAAACGTAAACAACGCTGTACCGGAAGTTTCCGGTCTTCCATATTCCGTTGCATCATGCAGGCTCACATTCCAGAATCCATCGTTCCGCTGAACAGCAACAATCGCTTCAGCCATTTCTTTGAATGTTGCAACATACTCGTTTCTGTGTGGGGCGTCAGCCGGCATGACATCCAGGACACGGGCAAGAGCCGCAAGCACCCAGCCCTCACCCCTTGACCAATACGTGTCTTCACCGTTTGGTGACGTATGCGGCGGTTGAAAAGTTGAATCGCGCCACCAGAGATGGTCCACCTTATTATAGAGTCCGCTATCACCTTCAGCAGTTTTGGTATACATATACATCTGATACATTTTGCTAAAGTAGGTTGTGTCCTGATACACAGCTCCCAGTTTTGCGAATACGGGCATGGCCATCTGAAAGGCATCCACCCACCACCAGTCATTTATCGCGCTACTGTGAATCATTTTGTCGATATCAGTTTTTATTTTGGCAATACGCTGCGGCTGCGGATTGATCTGGTACAGCTCGATATACGTTTGCCCACAAGCCTGATTATCTGCATTCCGAGTCGTAGTCCCACCATACGCCGGCTCCCAACTATGTCCTTCAGCCCACTGGACAGCATAGTTATAGTACATCGTCTCTGGATCGATCCTATACAAGGCCATCAACCCTTCATAATACACTGCACGAGTCCAGATATTGCTGGGCCGACTTTTGTCGGTCACGATGTTCACGGTAGGATCGGGCCACTTCTTCATGAAGTAGTTGTTTGCCAAAGTCATCTTCTCCAGAACATTTGCTTTCTTCAATGTCTCCTGTGCATTCAGTGAAGCGACATTTACTAAGACGAGAAGAACACTCAGTGCAGAACACTGCCAAACAATCTTCACTTGTGTCACCCTCACTCCGGTTTCTTTGCTTTTTACACGGGAATGAATCTCATCCTTCGAAGTGTTATCGCTGTGCTTCGTTGTACTGCTCTTTCAGCAATTTCCCCAACACTTTTCCTTTTATCTTCAAGACTGTTCCATGCCTCATTCCCATGGGAACTTTGAGACTATCCGAAATGTCAGTCCAATTCTTGAAATCATTCGATACAAGCAATCCATATTCTCCCGAACGGTATTTATCAAAATACAAATACCATCTATTTCCCATAGAAATTACTGTCGGACCTTCTGCCCAGTAGTTGCCGGTTATTGGCTTTGACACTTCGGCATAAGGACCCTCGACATCGTTACTTCCTGCAATCTTTATGTTCTTCTGCAGGGTGAACGGTTTGTTGGTTTCATCCTTGAAAATCAACAGGTATTCCTTTCCCACCTTCTCTATGGTAGCATCGATCACATTGAAACCGGGATCAAACAAGATCTTCGCATCAGAAAAGGTGCAGAAATCCTTTGTTGTTACACAATAGATTCTATGATTGTAACCTTTGCCACCTGTTCCTCCGTTATCCTGATCATCGGTCTCCGGGAATCTCCCAGGAATTGTGGTTGCCCAAAAGATCATATAGTGATGCTTGATGTCATCATAGAATATTTCAGGAGCCCAGCAATTCTTTGCATCGGGTTCATGTTCCATAACCGGCAAGTACTTTTGCGTCGACCAATGTATCAGATCTCTTGAGCTGGTATATCCAATCCCCTTTTCATTCCAGCTTACCGTCCATACCATATGAAACACACTGTCCGTTCCATATACAATACAGGGATCGCGAAAGAGTTTGTCTTCACCAACTTGAGGTCTGAGAAAGGATTCATCATTGTTCAGGGCAGTCCAATGAAGACCATCGTAGCTGTATGCGAGATGAAGTCCGTCTTTGCCGCCGTCTTCAAAGTAACAAAAAACATAAACATCTCTTTCAGTAGCATTACCGCCTGAAAAAGATGCTGTTATGGATAAACAAATCAATGTGAGCAGTATTTTCACAAACCATTGCTCTTTTCAGCTATCACATATGTCACGGTTCTCAATGACATGTTTTTAATAATCTTTTGAAATAATATCCCAGTTATCTGTTCTAAAAGTAGATGCCGGTAAACCTTCCTTATTGAACAAATTTGGTTCATCCGCATTTTCAAAGGCAAACCTAACTGCTACAGGATTTTTTACTTCATCTGATGAAACAAGAATTGTGTGACCGTCAATAACGGCATCTGCCGGATGAAAGACCTTATCGTTTCCTGCAATTGTGAAACATGTAAGCTTGTCTCCTTTACAATAAAGACCGCTTCCTGCATACGCAAAACCAATTCTGATTTTGTTCCCCTCAATTTTCATCGATTCATACATTGGTCCACTATAGGCTATACTTCCTTTTCCGTATGTCTTGGCGAGCGCCCAGAGTGATAACCTTTTTCCAACATCTTTCTTATTTGTTGGATGGATATTGCCCGGATTACCAATATCGAGTGTCACTGCCATACCTGTGTTTGGAATATCCAGCGCTTTTCTCTGAGCATCCCGCAAAGCCGCACCGACAACCTCTTTGGAATAATGGTATGGAGCGAGCTGGACAAAATAGAATGGAAAATCTCCTTCTCCCCATTCATTGCGCCAGTCTTTGACCATGGTCTCAAATGCATTTCTATACATCTGGTATTCGAAAACATTGTTTTCTCCCTGATACCAGATGACACCTTTTATCCCATAAGGGATCAACGGCCTTATCATTCCGTAAAAATTCGCACCGGGATCTCTGTAATTCCTTGGAAGTTCACCGGGAGTTGTAGTATCTATTTTTTGTTTGAATTTTTCTAGGAAGTACCTTCCTTCGGGAGTTGTTCGTAGCACTTCGGGATTTGTCCATGCCTGTACAGTCGACCCTCCCCAACTGAAATGAAGCAATCCAATTGGAACATGAAGTTCTTTGTACAATTCTCTGCCAAAGTAATATGCGACCGCACTGAACGTGCTTGCTGCTTTCGGTGTGCACTCATCCCAATGCCCGTAGACATCTTTGTTCGGAGTTCTCGCATTATCTCTTGCAGCGTAGAATAGCCTGATATCCTGGTAGTCTGCTTTTTGTACTTCTTGATCAGCATTTTCACTTTGCTTCAAAGCCCACTGCATATTTGATTGCCCTGAACAAAGCCACACTTCACCAATCATGACATTTATCAGAGTATCTTTATTAATAACTATTGAATACGGTCCGCCAGCAGACGGGGTTGTAATCTTCATGAACCATTTTCCCTCATGATCTGCTGAAGTTTGATAGTGTGTATTGCTCCAACCCGGTGTAATCGAAATATGAGTTCCAGGATCTGCCCATCCCCACATTGGTGCTTCACATTTTTGCTGAAGAACCATATTGTTCGAAATAAAAGAAGGTAAATGAATCTGAGAAAACGCAGGGATTTCAGAAGTGAATAACAGAAAAGCTATGAGAACATGAGATCGCACACACTTGATTTTCATCTAGTTCCCTTGCAACTGTTAGGCTTCTCTAAAAGCAAAGTGAAGGTAACCTTCTGCTTTGAGTTTTCAGAGAAGTCCTAATGTAATAGGATAAATTGCTTAACCATTGAAGTACCACTAACCGTTAGGCGGTAAAAATATACACCACTAGAGAGACTGCTTCCTTCAAACTGGACTCTGTATGTTCCTCTCTTTTCTGTCTCGTTGACAAGTGTATTCACTTTCTGACCCAACATATTGTAGATCGATAATTGAACATTTGCAGAAAACGGGATTTCATAAACAATGTTTGTTACTGGATTGAAAGGATTTGGATAATTCTGATGCAAAACAATATTCTCAGGCGCAGTATTTTTGAGTGACTTGACAAAGGTAAGGTAATAGGTTTCCAAGGCACCGATATCCGGAGCCTTGCCTGCGAAAGGAAATCCAATATATACTCCTGCATCAATTAGTTTGCTGCCGGTAGCAGGTTTCATAAAATCAATATCAGGCAAACTGCCATCAGACTTTCGCTGCGCCATCAATTGGGATTCATCAAGACTCACAAAGTCCTTATCGGTAAGATTGAAGCCTGAATCAAAAGAGTTATGTGAAAGTGTATTCTTCGAAGTATCTATATATGCAGTGTCAGAACTCCCTGCTTCATAACTTAGGTTGTTCTCTAAGACATGATTGTAACCGAATTCCCATATGCTGCTGTCTGCCTGCGGGCTCTTACGGTTAACCATATTGAAGTTAATATCGTTCTTGTACGCCGTGTTGTTATACCAGTAGTTTCCATTCAAATGATGGTTGGAGTAGAACCCGTTTGCTTTATTTCCGACTGCTATGCAGAACTAAATTGTATTTCTCGGGACAGGATTTGGTATCTTACTAGCAGGATCATAAGCATATCCACCTGCTTTGAATCCATTCCCGTCACCCAATTTTTGAAAAGAAGTCGAATAGCCGTTATAGAATGACCAGCAGCTGTCAAAAACAACTGCCGCACCTGACCGAATGATATCATAACCATCATCACTATTGAACCAGGAACGGCACCCCCGAAAGACATTTCCAGCACCGCTGGAATTCGGATGGCAGCCGAAACCGTCCGTATTGCTGCCAAGTTTGTTTTCAGAAACATTGTCCCAGTTTCTATTTGAATCACAATTCAAGAACAGATTGTAGCCTCCATCATAGTGTCGTAGGCCTGTCCCCACGTTGTCATGCATACTTATCTGCTCAAAGATGTTGTGATTCCCCTTGCTATAGATGCAGTAGGATTCCGTATGCGCGGTAATGGTCACCTGCACACCGGTCATCTCCAAGCCTTTGATGTGAATATAGCTGCCTACCACATATATCCCTGCCACTCTCTGGTTTGCCGGTTTTACTGCGGAGAAATCGAGAATAGGTCTTTCTCCAGGATACGCCCAATACTTGATCGTATGACCTGCTGTTCCACTCTTGTCCAAGTAGGTCACGCAGGCAAACAGACTCGACACCACTTTTGAGATTTGGTCCTGCCGAACTTTGTAGATGCCGCCCCTTACATATACCGTGTCGCCGGGACTCGCCAACCCCTGTGCTTTTTGCAGAGATTCAAGTGGCCGCTCAATCGTTCCGGTATTTGAATCGCTTCCGTTTGGGGCAACATAGATCTGTGAGAAAACAGGAGTGCTTGAGACTATGAGAAGAGTGAGAGCACAAACGCTTGATCTTATCATTGTGGATTTGCGGATGTTATATATGCTATTGATTTGACGTTGTTAACGCTCAGTAGAAATGTCAGGTATAGACCTCGGCAGGGATGCCAAAGCGTGCGACATAGTCGTGCCAGAACGAGAGGACGGAGAAGGTGTTTTCAGTTGGGGCAAGGCGTAACATCACCCTGTTGGAGGCATCGTCGATGGAGACCAGCAGGGTGCATTGTGGCCCACGCCCTTCGAACCAATCGTGCTCAGAGCCATCAAACTGGACGAGTGAGCCGATGCAGTCACGCCGTTGTCGCTTTTTACGATGCGGACGCTTTATACGGGAGCCTGACCAGAGACTTTCTTCGATGAGCCCTCGTGTGGCGGTTTGGCGAGAGATCTTCAGGTCGTGATAGACCTCAAGCTTCTCAGCAAACAGCGTTGGCCCATAGTCTGAGTAGAGTTCACGATACAAACGCACCGCTTTGGTGCGCGCTTCGGCAGCGTAGGCAAGATTGGAGCGTCTTCCTCGCAGTCGATGAATCAATCCACGATCGCCTTCGTCTCGATAACGCCGCAGGAGGCGATACAAGTGTCGCTCGGTCAGGTGAACGCTCTCGGCTGCTTCGGCAACCGTCAGCTCGCCTGCTTCGATCCGGCTGATGGCTTTCAGGCGTTCTCGTTCTCGGGTGCTCATGGTCACGGTCTCTGTCATTGCGGGAGCCATTTCAAAATCTGGGACTCCCAAAATACACAGACCTGACATTCTTACCGGGCGATTGCATGCTATTGATTTGACGTATTGTAGCAGTCTGTGTTATGGTCCTCTTATGTATCCAAGAGGGAGTAGCTAAACCAGAATGCCGTCATCCTGATGCAATCAGCCGGTTTCTTTTTCTTGGATCGGGGTTGAAAGTAATCACTCTCAACCCCTTTTCCAGGAACACCGGGAGGACAAATGTCCTTATTTAAGCAACATCATTTTCTTGGATTGAACAAAGTTCTTTCCACTGACACCGGTAGCTTTAAGACGATAGATATACACTCCGCTACTCAGCTTAGAGGCATCAAAGCTATATGAATGACTTCCAGAGAAATAGTTCCCTGATAATTCGAATACTTTTTGACCTAAGATGTTCAATACGGTCAAAGACACATTTGATTGTTCAGGCAATCCGAATTTAATTGTGGTGCTGGGATTGAACGGATTCGGATAGTTGTCGCTCAAATAGTATTGCTTTGGAATATTTTGACTATTGGATTCAATACCGGTGATGTTTTTCGACGTAATCAACGCCGATGCACTGTCACCCGGAACATAGAGATACTTCGCGTTTAACATTGAATCCCTTAGTGCAGCAATATACTGAGTTCTATTAGCCAAGTATATTGCTTTCTTCGCGGGGAACCAGTTCAGGTCGCCGAGCGGCAATCCGTCTGTACCCGCTTTCAGCAACGTATCATTCGTATAGGTCAGATCAAATGGCGGTGGCCATGCTAAAACTGGATTGCCCTGATTATAAGTTATAGGTGGCGTAATACGCCAATTCGGTGCATTGGTAGGTTGAGTTTTACCCCTAAAACCTTTAACCCATGCCAGCATACTATCGACGTTATTTGGAGCTTTAGTAAACTTTGGATCAAATTGCCAATAGTTCTTGCCGATTTTGAAGTTGTTATCCGCTCTAATAGTGGAATCGACATCTGGGTTCCATAAGAGACATTGATATACAGAATCGGAAGCCATTTCATTCTTCCAATAATTTGTGAACTTAGGATCCAAGTAGAATAGATTATATCCGTTATAGAGTGAAATAGAATCAAGCTTAGCCTTTACATTAAGAAAGGTCTCAAATGTTGTAAAATAGGTTTCATAGAGGTTTGTAGTAGTCTTGCGTCCCGTCCAACACCAATTATAGAAAATACAATTTGCCTGTAAAGAAGAGTACCAATGATTTTCATGACCAGTTGTCTGCAAGTTAAGGTATGTATAATGGTTTTCTATTAAGTTAGATGTAAATTTCTCACCACCATTACCGAACTCTCTGGCCATATTCACCGAGGTATTGTTTTCTAACAGTATATCAGGAACGGCTCCATCAATACGGATGGGCATACCCCCGCTCTGGTTGAATCTATTTCTAATACCATTCATAAAAAGACAGTTGGTTACATAAACTTTCTTCGCAGCTCCGGTAATTTTGAGTGCATGACTATCATGGTCGGTAAACACGCAATTATCAGCAACAACTGTATCACCGGCCGCATTTTCAATCATTGCAAGGAGATAATTACCATCACCCATAAATGCACTAAACAGGATGTTTCTTACCGTTATGCTTCCTCCCGCCCTAAGATTAATAAAATATCTAGAAGTGGTACCAGCACCCGGTATTTGCAAAAATACAGGCGGTGTGGCTTGATTGTAGATCCAGGTGGAAGAAGGTCCCTGTATAACCAAAGGAAAATTAACAAACAGGGTTCCATCAAAGGCGTAGGTTTGTCCGCTTTGTGCCACATAGACTGTTTTCGCCGGATTATGCGTTCCGTTTGACAGTGTGTCACCAGCTATTTGAATATTGACATACTTACTTGGATCAAGTGTCGTTTGGGCCATGGCTACTCCAAGCCCGCAAAAGGACACAAACAATATGGGAAATAGCTTTCTCATAAAGATCCTCCTTGAGTGTTGTTGGTTAATTGTGAGATGGCTTGTTTGCAGTCAACGATATTCATTTCTGCGCTACGTCACCTCCTTCATGCTCAGGTTTGCATAAGAAGCATTGCATATCATCAAAACGAATAACGAACTCCCAGATCTGCTGTCCGGCCATAGTACTGCACATCAGACAGTTTTTCCAAAACACTTCTGTACTGACGATCAGGTCTATCGGTAATATTGTTCACATTCAAATACAATTGAAGTCCTTCCAACCAGGGAAGTTTTTGATAAGCTGTAAAGTCCCATCTGTAATAGGCGCCTGTATATTGATCGAGTTCCTCTTGTTTTATATCTGCACTTGTCAAAACATTGTCCTGGTACAGAAATGACAACCTGGCAGAAAAACCGCCGATATCATAACCCAATGTTAAGTTCAGGATATCATTTGGCTGATCGATCAATCTACCGGATCTGGTTGTATCCACCAATTTTGAACCAAAAAGCCCCACTTTCACTGATTTTTGAAATGGATAATACGATTCAGATTTGATGTGAGTATAGTTGACGTTTAAAACCAAACCATTTAAGAAAGAGGGGAGATACCAAAAGTGGGTTTGCCAGTCTAATTCAACACCTCTTACATAAGATGGTTTTTCTAAATTAATCCAGGTGCGAATCTGTGTATCAACACTATATGCTAATGGCATTCTGTTATGGATCTTTGAAGCATCTCTTGTCAAGAATTCAATAGGAACAATCAAGTTGTCTATCTTCTTATAGAAAAATCCGGCTGTGAATAACCCGACAGTGTTATTATAGACCGATAGATAAATATCATAATTCTGAGTTATTGCGGGGCTGAGATAAGGATTGCCGATCTGCAAGAATTGTGGACTCGCTGCTGAACTAAAATAGAGATACGGTGAAACGGCACGGTAGTCCGGATAAATAATGCTTCTGGTACTTGCAAACCGAAGGTCCAGCCAATCTGTCGGTTTAACACGCAGCTGAATTTGCGGGAACCAGGTCCCCACTTTTGTGGAATCCCAGTGAATTGTCTTATAGTCATATGCTTGTGCACCCAATACGGTTTGCGTAGCTCTTTCGAAGGTAGAATCCGCGTCATAAATATATTGATATCGTTCGTATCTCATTCCCGGCAGCAATGTGATATATGTACCCAAATTCAATTCAGCCATGACATAAAAGGCACCGAAATGCCGGGTAAACTCATAATCATATTGGGTTGATGCTTGCGCATTAAAGAAATAGTAAGGATAAGATTGCCCATCGAGCGAACTTACGAAGTAGGTGTTCTTTGCCAAATCTTCCAAACGGCGCATTTTAGAAATTGAAAGTTTAT
The DNA here is from genome assembly GCA_026390585.1 of Ignavibacteriales bacterium. Taxonomy (GTDB): domain Bacteria; phylum Bacteroidota; class Ignavibacteria; order UBA10030; family UBA10030; genus UBA9647. Next base: position 9,871 of record JAPLFP010000373.1, read on the forward strand.
TATAGAAAACGCGATTACTGATCCCTTCCTTGCCTGCAAGGAAATTGCCTATATCATAATTCGGATCTCCAAAGAAAGATGCATAGATAGCATTATCATCGCCTATCCCAAGATCCGGCCAATTAGTTTTTAGGATTGGAACAAAGGTTACTCCAGCTATGTCACTGTTTAAACTAAGTCCCCATTGTGTCTCATCATTTTTTCTTGTGTTGCGAATATATTTGCCGCCAAACTTAAGGTTACCGGCCAGGTAATCAGCAAAGTTAAAAGGCACCTGAAAATTCAGTACAGCCGATTGTGCGGTTTCATCAACATCCCGCTTTAGAGTGTACAATCTCTGCATTATGACAGTAGCTCCACTATTAACGTAATACGCATTTAATAATTCACTTGGGGTTACTGATAAATCGTCTTTAAGTGAATCTCCCCACATATTTTGTCCACCTGTCCTGGGGCCAATTTCCATCCTCAAATCGCCGGGGTTGCGTTGCTTTGTAATTGAATTGGAAAGTGAGAGATCCATTTTGATACCGGAGAATTCAAATTCACCCTGAAGCGCATTACCGATTACTGTATTTGTAAACTCATTGTCCGTTGCAAAACCACTCCAGTTATAATTTGTTACAGTCAAATTATTTTGCTGTACAACAGCATGATCATTAATGCTGCTTATGAAATTATTCAGCATTAACGAACCAAAAGGTAATCGGTAATCCAGAACCAAGCTGCCGCCCACTCTCTTTCTGTCAGTTACATTATCACTTATACTAACATCGTTCAGGAACATTTTTAGCAGTCCATTCTGTATTTCGGACTGTGCATTTGTAAAATATCCGGCACTTGATCTATCGAAGCTTCTGTTGTATTTATCCAGAAAACCTGTCGCCTGCATGCCTAACTTGTCGTCAAAATAGCGGTCACTTATTAAACCATTGATTCTGTAATTCCCGTACGTATTTGCCAATGATCCATACCCCCCTTGAACTGAAAAACTGCTATGCCATTCTTCTTTGGCTTTCCCTATTCTAAGGTTAACCGTTCCGCCAACCGCATCAGCATCCATATCAGCGGTCAATGCTTTTTTGACTTCGATCCCGGAGAGCATATTTGGTGATATCATGTTGAGATCGACACTACGATTGTTACGATCAGTGGATTCCAGTCTAACGCCATTGAGCATCATAATATTGTATTGTGGTGCCATTCCCCGGATGGTTACCTTCTGCCCTTCACCACCGCTTCTTATGATTGATATTCCGGGCAAACGTCCGATAGATTCTGCTGCATTAGCATCTGGAATGTCACGAATGCGGTCAGCCGATACAACATTTGCAATTGTATTTGAAGATAATTGTTGGTTGATGGCCTGCATTTGCCCGTGAGCTTGGGCGGTGACAATCACCTCCTCACCAGTCAATGTGGTCGGCTCCAGGTAAACATCTTGTTGAAGTACTTCGCCTTCCTTAATAACAATCTTAGTTGTAGTCTTCTTGTAACCCACATACGAGACCGACAATGTGTAAGAACCCAGAGGGACACCACGGATCACATAGTTCCCATTCACGTCTGAAGCAGCACCTAAACTGGTCCCCACTACAACAATGTTGGCACCCGGCAATCCATCCTTTGTATCTCTATCGTATACTCTCCCTTTGACGTCGCCTGAATATGCAGCCATGATTGACTGCGTAACACAAAGTAAAGCTGCGCAGCATCGAAAAACGGTTTTTCCCAAAGATCGGTAACTAAAACAAAGCATATAGTTCTCCTTTCTTCAATTCTTATTTTGACCTCAAACTAATGCGTATCTCGAAAAACTCTTACTGGCGCATGTGTGCCGGGTCGCTCGAAGAGTCCGTTGCACTCCACGGAGTCTGACGACCAGAATCAACAATTCGACGAAAATAGTCCACCCTGGCGAGTCGATGTAGCATGACGAATCCCTTCTCCGAGATCCCCTGTCAGTTGTATCTGGATCGTTACTGGTTTGTTGTGTGCCGCAGCATATCCTGGCCGAAGCTCAAGCGCTCTTTCAAAGTGGTGCTTCGCCATGTCGAGATCCCATTCACCATCTATGGCAATCAAGGCGCGAGCCTGATGAGCATCCGGCGGATTCTCGTCTAGCTCGAGTGCCTTTTCCACTGCGGCAATTGCCTTGTCACGGACCTCATCAGGTGCAACGAACTCAAATGCTGCCGAGGCCAAAGTCCACAATCTTGGCCACACCATCATCGGTCAGAAGAATATTGGCGGGTTTGACATCCCGGTGGACAATGCCTTTCTCATGCGCTTTCTGCAGCCCTCGTGCCACCTGGAGAGCGATGTCAACTGCTCGTTCCATCTCCATCACTCCTCGTTCAATAGCCTTCTTGAGCGTTTTGCCCTCATAGTACGCCATTGCAATGAAGAGTTGGCCGTCATCTGTCTGCGAGATCTCATGGACGATGAAGATGTTGGGATGATCGCGAACAGATGCAGCTTGCGCTTCATGAATGAAACGCTCTTTGGCTTCTTCGTCTCGTGCGAGATCAGGAGGAAGGAATTTGAGTGCGACGGATCGCTCGAGGGCGGTGTCTTCGGCTTTGTACACCACACCCATGCCTCCAGCAGCAAGCTTCTCGAGTATTTTGTCCCGCTTTCTGGGATTCCGCTCAGGAGCGGGATTCCAAGGGGCGGAATAGTGTGAGATGGTCGTCTCGATCACGACGACTTCCTCTCTGAAGGAGAACTGCAGCTACAGCGGGTGCTTCATCGGTGCCTAGGTAGGAACAAACATCACTGCAAAACTACTGCAGTTCAGCGTAAGAAGCAACTGACGCTTAAGATGCAGGAAGAACCAACGAAACCGGGGCCTTCCTCTTTGTAAAGTTACTAAACAAACCAGATTCATAAGGAAGCAACTCGGTTTCATTCGAAGGCATGTTTCGCAAACCAATGTTCAGGTAATTACCGACTGTTGCGAGTGATCGACTGTGCTCCAAATCGAATCGAGCGCTTTTCCTTCAACAACAACGACCTAATGTGATTCAGGAGCCAGTGTTCGCGAGAAGGTGAAGGTCTAAGTCCTGTTGCGGACTCGTACATGTGAGGAAGAATTCTCGTCAGTTTCCAGGAACTTCCACGCCCTCAATCGGCAGCTGGCTTGTGAGCT
>JAPLFP010000029.1 GCA_026390585.1 Ignavibacteriales bacterium
AAAAGAAGATCGCGGGGCTGAAAAAAGGGATCATACCGATCTTCGAACCGGGTCTTGAGGAGATGGTCCAGAAGAACATCCAGGAAGGTCGGATCGAATTCACGACCTCCATCAAGACTGCAGTGCAGCAGAATGAGATCATTTTCCTTTGTCTTCCGACTCCCCGGTCGGAAGATGGCTCCGCCGACCTTTCTCACGTACTGAGCGTCGTCGAGCAAGTCGGCGAATTCATGGACGGAGAGAAAATCATCGTCAGCAAGAGCACGGTGCCGGTTGGGACAGTCGATCGGATCAAACAGTTGCTGAAAAAGAGAACCAAGTACCCGTTTGAAGTCGTCTCCAATCCGGAATTCCTGAAGCAGGGTGCTGCTGTGCAGGATTCTCTCAGGCCTGATAGAATTGTCATCGGAACGAGGAGCAAAAAAGCTGCCGCGACACTTCAGGAATTGTACCAGCCGTTCGTGATGTCGGGCAATCCTATTCTGATCATGGACGAGCGAAGTTCTGAGGTGACAAAGTACGCCGCCAACGCATTTTTGGCGACAAAGATCTCCTTCATGAACGAACTGGCAAATTTCTGTGAGGAAGTCGGCGCGGACATTGATTTCATCCGAAAAGGAATCGGTTCAGACGCTCGCATCGGCAGGCAGTTCCTTTTTGCCGGGGTCGGGTACGGAGGATCGTGTTTTCCGAAGGACGTGAAAGCCTTGATTAAGACTGCCGAACAGTACAACCATGACTTCACAATTCTGCGCGCAGTAGACAATCTGAATGAGAACCAGAAGACAGTTCTGGTCCGCAAAGTGAACAAGCATTTCAGGAACCAACTCAAAGGAAAGACGATCGCCTTGTGGGGTCTTTCGTTCAAACCACAGACCGACGACATTCGTGAGGCCCCTTCTCTGGTGATCATCAAGGAGTTGCTGGCGGCAGGAGCAAGAGTCAGAGCACACGATCCGATCGCGAACGCCATCGTCGAGCAACGCTTCCACGGGCAAGTGGAATTCTTCGACCGTTCGTACGATGCTTTGAAGGATGCCGAGGCTTTGTTGGTGGTAACCGAATGGAATGAATTCCGGAACCCTGATTTCTCAAAAATGAAAAAACTGATGAAGAGGCCTGTCATTCTTGACGGACGGAACATATACGACCCGAAAGAGATGAAGGAACACGGCTTCATATACTACAGCATTGGGAGATGATTTCCAAGGTTGTTGCTCCAAGATCCCGGTCGACCTGTGTCGGCCGGGATTTTTTGTTTGTGTGGCATAGATTGTGCTCTTTCTGCGGAGACATCCCTTATTTCGGGGCGGCCTAGGACGACATTTCGGAGGATCGTATGGACAGACGCACGTTTTTTGTCAAGTCAATCGGGGTATCGGCTCTTGCCGGATCGTATCTCACATTCGGAAAGCAGAGAGATCTTCTCGCGTCTGTTGCTCCACCGGCACCGTTTGATCTGGTCGCGGTTCGTGGAGGGGAAGCAGACGTCATGTTCCAGAAGGGGATCGAGGCCTTGGGTGGCATTGGAGCATTTGTGAAGAAGGGACAGAAAGTCGTCATCAAGCCGAATGTCGGCTGGGATGTGCTCCCCGAGCGCGGTGGAAACACAAACCCCAAACTTGTGACAGAGATCATCAAGCAGTGTCTGAATGCGGGGGCAAAAGATGTCTACGTCTTCGATCATACATGCGATTCCTGGCAACGATGCTACAAGAACAGCGGAATTGAAGCCGCGGTAAAAGACGCCGGCGGCAAAATGGCGCCGGGGCATACGGAGAATTATTATCACGAGGTGAGCGTTCCGAAGGGAAAGGTCCTGAAAAGCACAAAGGAGCATGAGCTCGTTCTCGAAGCAGATGTGTTCATCAACGTGCCGATTCTCAAACATCATGGATCGGCCCGCGTTACCGCTTCCTTGAAGAACCTCATGGGGAATGTCTGGGATCGCGGGTTCTGGCATGGCAATGATCTCCATCAGTGTATTGCGGATTTTGGTACTTATCGCAAGCCAACTCTCAATGTCGTCGACGCCTACTACGTTATGAAACGAAACGGCCCGCGTGGTGTCTCTGTCGAAGACGTGGTCACGATGAAGGCGCAACTTCTTTCCACGGACATGGTAGCAATCGACACGGCGGCGGTGAAGCTCTACGGCGCGGATCCCAAAGATATTCGCCATATCCAGATTGCAGCTGAACAGGGAGTTGGTCGCAGCGATTTGGAGAATCTCAACATCAAGCGCATCACAGTCTGAGGCAGTTCTTGCAGTCACTCAAGAAAATCAGGGTTGTTGTAGCGATCGTGGTGTTTGTCCTTGCGGCGGCGGTCTTCTTGGACTTCACCGGCCATGTCCCCCCGGTACTGACAACCGTTCTCGGCTCGCTTCAACTTGTCCCGGCATTTGCGAAACTCTTCACCGGTCTTACGATTGCTTCGTTTGGATTCCTCTTCGTTGTACTCCTCACAGTAGCATTTGGGCGCGTCTACTGTTCGACCATCTGTCCGCTTGGGACGTTGCAGGACATCGTTATCAGACTGTCGGGACGAATGCGCCGCAGAAGATGGTACCGTCACAAGGCTGCGCCTGCTGCAATCCACTATGCACTGCTTGCTGCAAGCGCGATCCTGGTTGTTGTTGGGAGCATGGCGCTGGTGGACCTCCTGGAGCCGTTCAGCAATTTCGGTCGCATTCTGACAAACCTGGGTGACCCGGTTCTGGTGTCCCTCAACAACGCGACCGCTTTCATCTTCGGCAGACTCGGAATATTCGGCCTTTATCAGGTGCCTCTGTTGCACACGCAGATCGTGGTCGTCTTTTTGACCTTGGTGTTTCTTGGTGTCCTCGTCTACCTCTCATACGAGCATGGTCGACTGTTCTGCAATCTTCTGTGCCCCGCCGGAGCATTGCTGAGTATCATTTCAAGGATATCTGTTTTCAAGATCGCAATTGTTGAGGAGCGGTGCACAAATTGTGGCTTTTGCGAGATGGTGTGCAAAGCGAACTGCGTTGACGCGGAGTCGAGGACAATCGATTTCAACGCCTGCGTTGGGTGTTACAATTGTATCGATGCATGCCCGACCGCTGCGTTGAAATTCGAGGGCCTTGGAACAAAGAAAGAGGCCGTGAAGCCTGTCGCAGTCGACAAGCCGCGGCGGGCATTTTTTGGCGCCGTCATCGCGACCGCGTCAACGCTGATCTTTTCCAGAAACACCGATGACAAAGGGCAGGGACCAAGGGTTCTTTCGTATGACGAGAGTCGCGGGACGCCCGTCACACCTCCGGGCGCGAGAGATCAGAAAAGGTTCTCCAACCTTTGCACGGCGTGTCACCTGTGTATCAGCGTCTGTCCTCCTCAGGTTCTTTCTCCTTCGCTCTTCGAGTATGGTTTTGCCGGCATCATGCAGCCGCGCATGAACTACAACGTGGCCTACTGCAATTACGATTGTGTCCTTTGCACGCAGGTATGTCCAAGCGGAGCGCTGTTGCCACTGGATACCGCCGCGAAGAAAGAGGTCCAACTCGGCAGAGCGAGTTTTGTCAAAGACGACTGCATTGTCATCACGAAGAAGAAGGACTGTGGCGCTTGTTCCGAGCATTGTCCGACAAAAGCGGTGAAGATGGTACCATTCGAGGGGAAGTTGATGTTGCCGGAGCTGAACAATGAAATATGTGTCGGTTGTGGCGCGTGCGAACATGCCTGTCCAACAACCCCGCGAAAGGCCATCTACGTCGTGGCCAACACCGTTCATCAGAAGGCGAAAAAGCCGCCCGTACAGAAGCTTGAGAACCCACTTGAGTCACAGAAAGACTTCCCATTCTGATTCGCGTTGCACCCTTGCTCGTTCTGTGTAGCATAACTCCTTCCTTTCCAGTATATTTGCGTGAGCAAGTCACCTACACAACAGGACCAATCCATGAAAACCTCAATAGCGTCTATCACAATATTTCTGATTCTCGCTGCGAGCTTCACCTCTTGCAACAAACAGGAGTCATCTATGACCAAACAAAGTTTCGGCAAAACCCCCGACGGAACAGAAGTGTTTCTCTACACTCTTCGGAACAAAAACGGGATGGAGGCGCGCATTACAAACTATGGCGGAATTGTCGTTTCCCTGATGGTCAAGGATCGTAGCGGTAATCCATCGGACGTTGTTCTGGGATTTGATTCTCTTTCAAGCTACATCAAAGACACTCCATACTTCGGCGCGCTCATCGGCCGATATGGGAACAGAATCGGAAAGGGAGAATTCCAGCTGGGTGGGGTCAAATACACACTGGCAGTAAACAATGGAGCCAATCATCTTCACGGGGGATTGAAGGGATTTGACAAAGTGGTCTGGAGTGTCGATGACAAGGCGAGCGTTCCCGGGGAGACACTTGTATTGACCTATGTGAGCAGAGATGGCGAGGAAGGATATCCAGGAAATCTCTCAGTTAGGGTTGCCTATTCGGTGACGAGCAACAATGAACTAAAAATTGAGTACTCAGCCAGCACAGATAAGGCGACTGTTGTCAATCTGACCCACCACTCGTACTTCAATCTCGCCGGTGCAGGGAGTGGCTCCATTCTCGATCATGAATTGTTCATCGATGCAGCCCGATTCACGCCGGTAGATTCTGGCCTCATACCGACAGGGGAACTGAGGAATGTGGGTGGGACGCCGATGGATTTCACGACACAGACGGCCATCGGTGCGAGGATCAACGACAGCTACGAGCAACTGCAAAAGGGGGGTGGGTATGATCACAACTGGGTCCTCAACAAGCCATTCGGAACGCTAGGCCTTGCCGCACGGGCCTATGAGAAGACATCGGGGAGAATCATGGAGGTTTTGACGACGGAGCCGGGACTGCAATTCTATTCGGGCAATTTCCTTAATGGAACTCATGTCGGCAAAGGCGCGGTGAAATATCAGCATCGCTCTGGGTTCTGTCTTGAGACGCAACACTACCCCGACTCCCCCAACAAGCCGGATTTTCCGACGACAGTGCTGGAGCCAGGAAAGACCTACACATCAACAACAGTTTATCGGTTTTCTGTGAAGTAGGCTTCATAGATGACCGTCACTTGCATCAATACCAAAGGAAAAGTGACGGTCATCTTCAAGGTGAGGTGACGGTCACTTACAGAAACCGCTTGCTTTTGCGTGTGCGTTAACGCATCTTTGATCCCAGTAGCCCGGCAACTCCTGCACCGAGCCTGAGACCCCCGAAAGTTGCCTGAGGGCAGAACTCTTCCGCTCCTACCGTCTCTATGACTCATCTTCTGGAAATCAGTTCGATCACCAAGAGCTTTGGACCGACGCTTGCTTTGCGCAAGGCTTCCTTTGAACTCAAGGAAGGGGAGATTCACGCTCTCGTTGGTGAAAACGGTGCCGGCAAGTCCACGCTGATGAAGATCCTCGCCGGTGTTCATCGAAAGGACGAAGGGCAGATTTTCCTTTCGGGGCGGGAAGTGAACCCACTCTCTCCTCAGGAAGCGCGCAGTTTAGGCATTAGCACGGTATTCCAGGAACTCAGCTTGTGCAACAACTTGTCGGTGGCAGAGAACATTTTCGCCAATCGGCAGCCCGGCTCCTTCGGATTGATCAATCACCGCTCCTTGAACAGCCTCACCAATCAGCGTCTCAAAGAATTTGATGTTGCCATTCGTCCTGAAACGGTCGTGGGCGATCTTCATCTTGCTCAGAAACAGATCATCGAGATCCTCAAAGCAATTTCGCTCAAGGCGACAGTCCTGATTCTTGATGAGCCGACATCAGCGTTGGAACGGCCCGATGTTACCAGGCTCTTTGAGCTGTTGAACCGGTTGAAGAATCAGGGGACCGGGATTGTTTTCATCTCTCATAAGCTGGATGAAGTATTCCACATTGGCGACCGGATCACGGTGTTTCGCGACGGTGAACGCATCGCAACGCTCGAGGCATCGCAGACGAGCCGGGATGAAGTGATCAAGCACATGGTTGGGAGAGAAATCCATCAGATCTATCCGGCGAAGGCGACAGGTGTTGGCACCTTGCGCATGAGAGTGACGAATTTCTGCCTGCATGATGCATTCAGCAACATCTCGTTTGAGCTTCGTGCGGGAGAAATCCTTGGGGTGGCTGGACTGACCGGCTCGGGCAGAAGTGAAGTGATGCAATCGATTTTTGCTTACCGCTCAAAAGACTCTGGCATGATCGCGTTGGAAGAGGTGCCCCTCGATCTCGGAACGCCGTACGAAGCAATCCGGCATGGGATTGTCTACTCACCAGAGGATCGCAAAGATCAGGGCTTGTTCCTGAATCAGAGCGTTGCGATGAATGTGACCGCCTCCTGCCTTGATGATTGTAGCACGTCGATTTTTGTCTCAAAGCAAAAGGAGGCCGATGTCGCAACGCAGATGGTGAAGGATCTTGCTATAAGAGTTCAAAGCATTGACCAGGAGGTAAGTTCGCTCAGCGGGGGAAATCAACAGAAAGTCCTTCTGGCAAAATGCCTGGCGTGCAAACCGAAAGTTCTTATTGTCGACGAACCTACGCGGGGGATCGATATCGGATCGAAAATCGAGATCTACAATCTCTTGCGTGATTTCACCTCCCGGGGCGGATCGGTTGTTCTCATCTCGTCCGAATTGTCCGAGGTGATCGGGCTGAGCGATCGCGTTATCGTTTTCAAAGATGGAATGATTGTTGGCGAACTTGGGTCGCAGACGACCGAACACGCTCTTATGGATCTCATGTTCCAACGAACACCTCGTGGCACTCTATGAAAAAGATCTTCAAGATTCGCGAATTCGTTATCCTGCTCGCTGTGATACTCACGGCGGGTGCCTTCTACTTCGCACAGCCGGGGGAGGGAAACCGTTTTCTTTCTCTCTCGAACCTGGAGGCCGTGCTCATGGGGATGTCACTCGACGGGCTGATCGCCATTGGAATGACATTCGTCATCATCACAGGAGGATTTGACCTCTCCGTGGGTTCGACATTTGCTTTTGGAGGTCTCATCGTCGGTGTCTTACTGCAAAGCGGAGTTTCGACACCGATTGCATTCATCGCCGCTGTGCTCGCAGGCGCGCTTGTCGGGATCTTCAATGGGTTCTTCATCACGAAGGTGAAGGTCAATCCGTTCGTTACGACGCTCGGTTCCATGACGATCGTCCGTGGGATCGTCCTTCTTGCCACCCAGGGGAATTCCATTACCGGATTCCCGGATGGTTTTCTCGTCATTGGTCAGGAGAAGCTGTTTGGAGTGTTCTATCCTATTCTGATCATGCTTTTCTTCCTTGTGATCTCAGATTTTCTTCTGAGGAAATCGAGGTTCTTGAGGAAAACGTACTATATCGGAGGGAATGAAGAGGCTGCCCGTCTCTCTGGCATTGATGTCGATCGGGTCAAAGTCTGGATGTACGTGCT
>JAPLFP010000280.1 GCA_026390585.1 Ignavibacteriales bacterium
GACCCCTCGCTTTCATGGAGGAGGGAACATTCCGATTCAGGACGCTTGCGGAGGCCGATCAGCTGGCGGTCATGATTGCCAGTGCAACGCCGGAACCCGAGCACGCGATGGTCATCGCAGAACTACTCCTGAACGCTGTGGAGCACGGAAACCTGGGGATCACTTACGAGGACAAGGGGAGACTCGTCGCGGACAACACATGGAATGAGGAAATTGATCGACGGCTCGCGCTGCCGGAGAACGAGAAGAAATACGCGATGGTGCGAATGAGAAAAGAAGGGACCAATCTGCGTGTCGAAATCGAAGACGAGGGTCCTGGATTCGACTTCGAACGTTTCATGCACATCGACGAAGCGAGATTATTCGACAATCACGGTCGGGGAATCGCCGTCGCCCGATCAACCCTTGATGTGGAATTCATCCAGCCCGGGAACAAGGTTATCGTGACAATACCGATGGACATCGCCTGACAACCGGGTTCAATCTCCGCCTCTAAGACCAAAATCCCTGTTCGCGCCAAGCGACAGGGATTTTTGTTATCCGGATATTGCCCCTCATGTGGCACCGCGGCGAATGGGCTGCCCGTTTCACTGCAGCGTGTTCTGATCGACCGCTTCCAGAAGGAGCTTTCGGGCCGCTCGATAAGCGCCAATATCCTTGCTGTATTTGTCAAACGCTTGCAATACCCTAGCGATGATCTGTTGAGCTCGGGCAGCGTCATGTGACTTCAACTGAGCGAGAAGCTCGTAGTCTTCCATCCCAATCCGATGTGATTCGAACCTGTGGCTTGAGAGAGGCCCATCTCGCATCGGATAAAGAATGTGTGAGTCGCCGGCGGGAAGAAACTGCCCCTCAATATGCGGCCGGACGAGCTCCTCGAACGGCTTGTCAGTGTGGAAATTCAAGCCCCAATGCAGGAATCCTTGCAGGTCGTACTTCGCGCACGCCCATCCGATATAGACCTGGCGAAGCCGCTCCTGATCGAGGAGGCGATTCAACCATGGGCCGCCCGGAGAGAGGCAGGTATAGACCCACACCTTGTCGCCGGCTGCTTTACGCTGGTCAAAGAACACCTGGTGAGCTTGATATTCCTGAACCTGCGGGCACCAGACATCGACAACGCCGCTCAACTTCACGGTCATTGTTGCTTCCAGGATCTTAATATCAGGTTTCAGCGCACGCAGCACTGCAATGATTTCTTTGTAGCGATCGACGAACTCATCCGTCGGCTCATCAAAGACCCCTTGCAACCATTGTCCGTCCCAGCGATTCTCCTTCATCATAGCGATGATGCGTGTCGCCATTTGCGAGATCATCCGCTTTCCTTTCTCCGAGACCGGCACAACCTCCACTCCGTCTGCCCCCTGAACTGTCAGCAGCATGTCGCTGGAGGTCCAATTCCGACGACCGGCGAAGGGAGCGCCCTGAATAGTCCTGAATCCAGCATGGAGAAAGACCCGGATGTATCGCTCAAGAAGATCACGACGAAATGCCGAGACATTTCCCGCGCTGTCGAACGCGAAGAAATCTCCCCAGATGAACCAGAAGGCATTCTGCCTTCCTCTAGCCATCGTCTGCGCGTACTTCGAGAGCATATCCCAGAACGGTTCGCTCCACCTTTCCACACCGTGTGCCCTGCAAATGTTATCGAGGTTATGCCAATTGATGTAGGAGATAGTGGATCGGTCCACCGGGGGAACCAACGCACGATGGACAACCACAATGAAATCCAGAACTTCGACACGATCGCCAACATCGAGCCTGATGCGGTGGATGTACTCTCCCGGCGCTGACGCTGCATCGATCGGAATTTCCAGCCGCAGGGCCAGACATGCTGAATCGGCTATGATGGGTGAGTGAACAGGCTTGAGCGGGTCGAAAATTCGAAACGGTGCTCTGCGGATAACGTACGGATTTACCATGCCGCTGAATTTTTCCGTGCTATGATCGAGCCCTGTGTTTTCTGTGACAGGAACATCAATCATCCTGTACCATCGTGCCCCGTATGTCGGCTTGCCATGAACATCAGATACGGTGAAACTGATCGTCTCTGTCCCTTGAAGCCCTCCCACCATCAGATGAACGCTGGCGATCGAGTTCCTCGCCGCGTGCACAGTCAGCAGCTTCACCGGTTGATCCAACTTCGTGTCCGGGTAGAGTTCTTGCAACTCGTCGAACAACCCAACGACAGGTTTGGATCGGGATGTCGGTTGCTGATTTCCTTCGCCAGCAACGACGAGCGACGTGAGGAAACAGAACATCGCCATGAACACAACGGGTGCAAATTGTCGCTTCATCTCTTACCTCATACTTTGACTCATTTTTTCAAAACATCAAGGAGAGACTTCAACGGAGGAAGACCGTAACCCTTGTCGTGACTCCAGAGGACGATGCCATTCTCATCGAGAAGGATGATGCGACAATTCCGCGGAATTTCGGTCCCCGTCCATTGCGCAATCTTCCCGCCGTCTGATCCATAGACCGTGACGACATCTTTCCAGGATTCCTTCGGAATACCACTCCGCATCCCTTTGTCAATCGACTCCTTGAACAGCGATGGGAGCAGTCCTGGTATGGTGGGCACTTCGTAGATAGGCGGCAGTGCCAGGTCCGCCGTGAAGAAGCCAATCCCCCAACGGTCAACGTCGAATTGCGTCTCCTGCACGTATCCGATGACCAGTATGACCTTCTTGCCCTTGAAATGCTCAGGGAAGACAATCTCGTCTCCGCTCAGTGACTTGCCGCGAACGCTTGGGAATTGCTCCCCGACAATGCTTCTATTTGGATATGTGGTCCCACAACCTGAAAGAAACCCAATTCCAAAGGCTGTGACAAAAAGATGTGTGATAGCCGATTTCATTTTCATTTGGATCTTCTCCTATGCAATAATTCGCGTAGAATCTGTACCTCAACCGTTCATTCTATCGGCGCCCGCCTGCCAGTCGACTCGATGCTGGCAGGCGACGCAATGAATACATAGCCCAGACACCTACGAGCGGACCGAGAGACAGAAATGCGAATGCCCACCTCCAGCTCACCCAATCGACCAGCGTGGGGATACATCGGATGGTGACAATCGTCAGCAGAAATCCAAGACATGTTTGAAGCGTAAGAGCGGTTCCGATATGCTCTGCCTCGCACAACTCGCTCACACAAGCTGAAAACTGTGCTGAGTCTGCGACGACGGCAAATCCCCAAATGAGGCAGATGATTGCCAAAGCAGTTGGGCTACCTCCATAGAACACACCGACGAGCAGCGCACACGTGCCACTGACCACCATTGAGACAATCGTAATTGTCGTTCTGCCGTAACGGTCAGCCAAGAAACCGGCCAATACACTACCTAACCCTCCGGCGGCGATGACCGCGAACGCCACTACACCTGCCCACAGAGGCTCAATGGAAGCAAGCTCAAAGCTTGAGAGAACGAACACAGGTAACCACGCCCACATTGCATAGAGTTCCCACATATGTCCCAGGTACCCCAGGTTTGCCAACGCAAGCTCGCGCTGGCGCACAACCCCGACTGCGTACCGCCAGTTGACCCGCGGGAGTGCCGAACGGTACGGGCCCTCATTCACGAACAAGAGCGTCAATGCTCCGCCGAGTGCACCAAGGCCCGCCGACAAATACAGTACAGTTTTCCAGTCTTCCACGCCGCCCAGCGCGTTGAGAAGATGTGGCGTCGCAGACCCGATGGTCAGTGCTCCCACAAGTAAACCGATTCCCAGCCCTCTGTCTTGCTTCGTCCAAGTAGCCATGATTTTCATCCCGACGGGATAGACTCCGGCAAGGAACATGCCGGTCAGGAATCGCAGGAACAAGGCTATGATGATATCGTTGGCGAGAAGCGCAATGAGAGCTGTGGCAATTGACGCGAGAAAAGATGCAATGGCGAAAAACCATCGACCGGTGAAATAGTCCGCGAGATTCAGTAGCGACGATGCAAATGTTCCGATCACAAATCCGATTTGGACCGACATCGTCAGCCACGCGACCTCCGAGCCGGTGAGCTTCCAGGCCGTGATCAGCGCGGGCACAACGGCGGTGGCAGAGAACCACACGGACATCCCCAGCAGTTCTGCGATGCAGAGAACGGAAAGAACAATCCATTTGCCCTTCAGAGCGTGTGTTCCTATTGTATCGCTCATTGAGTCAATCTGGAGGAAGGAATTTAGTTATCAAGTGCCTTCCGAACGCTTCTGAGAAACTCGTTCGGCTGATACGGTTTCTGGATGACTTCCTTGGCACCTGCTTTGACCATTTCTGCTTTCAGCGCAGGCTCAAGAAACCCGCTTGCCAGCACAACTTTGATTTCAGGATTATTCTGTTTGAGTCGCAGAAAGACTTCGCTTCCCGCCAGCCGCGGTAGGCCGATGTCAGCGACGACGAGGCTGATATTCTCCCGGTGCAAAGTGTAGATTTCAACTGCCTCAATTCCGTCGCTCGCGGTGAGCACCTGATAGCCCTTGGAGCCAAGAACCGTCTTCAACATTTCCCGCAACATTTCCTCATCTTCCACGATGAGAATAGTCTCTGTTCCTCCGGGCACGTCATCGGTCGACGTCCCCTGAGATTCCGTCTTTTCCTCACCGATCACCTGCGTTGGGAAATAAACGTGGAATGTCGAGCCCACGCCCACTTCACTGTCGACATCCACGAAACCACCATGGCTTTCGACGATGCCATAGACTGTGGCAAGACCCAATCCTGTGCCTTTTCCCTTTTCTTTCGTGGTGAAGAATGGCTCGAAGATGCGTCGCTTTGTTGCCTGATCCATTCCGTGCCCTGTATCTGAGACTTGAAGCACGATGTAGGTTTTGGCCCCGACGTTCGGAAAGTGATGGGACAGGGTCTCACCGCCAACAAAGGTCGTCCTGATGGAAAGCATGCCGCCTCTCGGCATGGCATCGCGTGCGTTGATGCAAAGGTTGAGGAGGAGCTGGTGCAATTGATTCGGATCGGCGACGATAGTGGGAAGGTTCTGCTCAAGCTGCAGGCGAACGATGATTGTCTTGGGGAACGTTTCACCCAGGAGTCGCGTCGTCTCCGTCACGACCTCGTTCAGCTGAACTGACTCGAAGAGAATATCAGATTTGCTGGCAAACGTCAACAGCTGTCGTACCAGGGCTGCGCCGCGATGCGAGGCCTGAATGACGGCGTCGATGTTCGCTGTCTGCTTCGCAGGATTCCCCTGATTACGCGGAATGAGCGATGCGTGACCAAGGATGATGGCGAGAATGTTGTTGAAGTCGTGTGCGATGCCCCCCGCAAGCGTGCCGAGGCTCTCCATTTTCTGGGCGTGACGGTACTGATCCTCAAGCCGCTTTCGCTCGGTCACATCGCGTGCGACACCGATAAGCCCCACAACCTTCCCGCGCTCTTTCTGCGGGGTGATAGTGAATTCACCGACGGCATATCCTCCCTCCTTCCTGTGGATCCGGATTTCGCGCACGGGGACTTTGACGCCTTCGAGCGCACGGATGAAATACTGTCTCGAGCCATCGATATCCTCGCTGTGAAAGAGATCATAGTATTTTTTGCCAAGCCACTCTGCCCGGCTCCATCCGGTTGAGGATTCAAACGCCTGATTCAGCGACGTGATCACTCCACGCGGGGTAGCAGTGAAAATAACGTCCCGCGCTGCGTCGATAAGGCTCCGGAACCGCCCCTCACTTTCGCGCAGGTTGGATTCGGCACGCTTCCGCTCCGTTATGTCTGTTGCGGCCCCAATCAATGCAATGGTTTTTCCGTATCCGTCCCGCACGACAGAAGTTGAGAGGTACACCGGA
>JAPLFP010000325.1 GCA_026390585.1 Ignavibacteriales bacterium
CCTATAGTCGCTTTCCCTGAGAAACTCCAAACCGAATCATTCTCCTTATCCAGTCGAACTTTGCCAGGGTCCCATTCACCAAGAGCCTGGCTATTGCCGGTGATAAAGATGGAGGCTTCTTTGGGAGTCGACGGCGGGACAACAACGCGGACGAAGATTTTGCTGGATTGAGAGTGGCAGCAGACGACAAACGCCAGAATCTGGCAAAGCAGCGTGCAGTGCCTCATGAAAGCCCGGAGAGAGAGGAATCTCATTGTTCGAGAGCGGCAAAGGTCGCCAGCGTTTGCACCTCGTTGATCGCTACGACTCGTGCGAAGCTCTTGCGTCATACCCAACCGCGCAACTTACAGGCTTCGGCCACACGCGCCACACCAACCACCATCGCTGCGAGGCGCGGGTGAACCTTTTTCTCTTTGATCGCTTCCTGAACGGTGTGATATGCTTTGGATATTTTCTCGTCAAGGCGCTGATGAACGACCTTTTCATTCCAGAAAAACGAGTACTTATCCTGGACCATTTCAAAGTACGAAACGGTCACGCCCCCTGCGCTCGCAAGAATATCCGGAATGACATGAAGGCCCTTCTTGTGCAGGATCAGATCTGCATCCGGTGTAGTAGGTCCGTTCGCGAGTTCGCATAGGACTCGCGCTTTGATGGAGGAAACGTTGTTCTGGTTAATGGAATTCTCGAGCGCTGCGGGATAGAGGACTTGCACGTCCAGCTCGAGCACGGAATCCCGTGCTATAGATTTGGCGCCGGGAAATCCGACCACCGAGCCTGTTTTGAGCTTGTGCATGACGAGATCTTTTGGATTGAGGCCGTCTGCATTGTAGATGCCTCCACGCGAATCACACACAGCAATCAGCTTCCCTCCTCCCAACAATTCCTCATGCAGCAACGCGGCGCGCTGGCCGGCATTTCCAAAACCCTGGATGGCAAATGTTCCATGGGGATCCACGCCAAGCACCTTGCACGCTTCCCGGACACAGATCACGCCTCCCCGCGCTGTCGCATCGCGACGGCCTTCTGTGCCCCCGATCTGCATTGGCTTGTCCGTCAGAACCCCGGGCTGATGGACGTTCAGGATCGTCTCGTACTCATCCATCATCCATGCCATCGTCTGCGGATTTGTGTACACATCCGGAGCCGGTATGTCTTTGTCCACACCAATGTATTGAGCCACGGCTCGCACATAGGCCCGTGAAATGTTCTCGAGCTCACGGTTGGACATGTTTCTCGGATCGCACACCACGCCCCCCTTGCCTCCGCCAAGCGGCAGATCGACCACGGCAGTCTTCCATGTCATCCATCCTGCCAGCGCCCGGATCGTGTCGACCGTTTCATCCGGATGGAACCTGATGCCTCCTTTGGCGGGGCCGCGCGCATAGTTGTACTGAATTCGATACCCGTGGAACATCTTCACCTCTCCACTGTCCATCTTGACAGGCATCGTAAACTTGAACTCACGCTGCGGCCACAACAGGAGTTCGCACGTCGCTCTATCAAGATTCAGGATCTTGGCAGCTTCAAGGACTTGTTGCTGCTCGACTTCGAATGAATTGTACGAGTTCATTTCTTCACATCCTTCGGTTTAGGTGAATCGTCCTGTCTTCCTTCTTGGGTGTCATCGAGCGCGTCAAGGACTATCCGATACCAGCAATTCTTGCACATCAACGCGCGATCAACACTGAGAAGGACTTGTTGCCAAGGGCTGAGTTGCGCGCCGCAATGAGGGCAGGCGTCCAACGTTTTCGGCCCTGTCAGACCACCACTCTTACTCATGGTCCACCTCTGGCTTCAATATCACACCTTTGTTCTGGTGACCGTTGATTTTGATGACGAGCGGCTTATCAAATCGAATAAGCTTCGTGTAGTTCAATTGGTGAAGTGCCTTCCGGCTCAGGAGCCAATCCCAGTCAAGAAAGCCCTGATTGTTGTGCGGATTCACCGTGAAATAACCGATCATAAAGGAGGTAATGTTCTGAAAGAAATGAGAGCCCTGCGAGGGGGTCACTGACATTTCCTTGAACCCCGTTTCGACGATGGCCCGTGCGCCGGCAATTTGCTCCCACGTCACCGGAATGCCGAGCCAGGGATCGAGCGTGCCCCATCGGCCGACACCGATCAGAAGGTAGGGCCGCTGCTCGGCCATGAGTTGACTGTTCATCATGCTCACCTCTTTGGCCACTTCGCGGCTACGGGACCGATCGAACAGATGGTAATCGACAACGACAACATCCCGGATGTCTTCGATGATGCCATTCCCTAGAACCTGATTGCTTTGACAGATAAGTTGGCCCGGACTGAATTCTTCCACATTGAGTTCTTCCGGCTCGCGGTGGACCACCAGAGGCCTCATTTGCAGCAGGGCAAATTCTCTTGAGCCTTTCGTTCTTGAAGACAATGTGACGGCAAATTCAATTTCAACGGGAGTGCCCATTCCCCACGTTCCCATATCGAGGAGCAACTCGAGGATTTCCGGAAGCGGGAAGAGCCGGTGGCGCAGAACCGGGCCAAAAGTCACTACACGCGGTCCTGTCCTCCCAAGTCCGTCCGAAATGACATCACTTTCCACGGAATACGTAGAGCCGACATATCCGAGAGTGCCATCCTTCTCAGCGACATCCAGCCCGAATTGTTTCACAAGGACGTCGTGCGTCTCGACGGCAAAATCCGATCGAGCATCCATCTGAAGTGCGAAGAATTCCCGTTGTGAGTTATTCAGGGACTCTTCCACCGAATAGAATTGGATGAGATCGTTCGGATACTTCGGACAGAAGCGCACGGTGTTGCCACCGTCCACCACCGTTTTCCCGAGGCCGAGAGCGGCTGAGACCACACCATCGGAGGATCGCTGGGGAGGCAAAGGATAGAAATTGTAGGACTTGGCCACGCCGGCGATGTCCGGATAGAATCGATTCTCGTGATGCGCTCCAGCCAGACGCTGGATGATCACGGCCATTTTTTCTTCTTCCAGGCGATACGATGTTATCTTGATGTAGGACTTGGCGCTTTGGTAGAATGTCGATGCGTAGACACGCTTAATCGCATTGATGAGGTCGTTGAGCCGGATCAAAGGATTCGAGTTGTTGTTCGGAATCATGTACGTCTCGTACACTCCCGCGAAGGGATGGTACTGAGAATCTTCGAGCAAGCTCGAAGACCGGACGGCGAGCGGAGTACGAATAACATCGAGAAACGCAGCAAGTTCACCGAGCACTGCCTCCGGAAACCTGCTCGCTTCCAGAAACCGGCGCGTAGTCTCCTTGTCATCAGTGCAATGGATCGCAAGTTGGCGGAGGTCGTTGTCATCAAGGAACTCATCAAAAACGTCTGTTCCGACCACGACGGCAGCAGGGACGTGAATCTGAACATCGTCGAACCTATCCCCCACCTTGTAGTCATTGATCAGCGTGTTGACAAATCCCAAACCCCGCGCCTTTCCACCCAGCGATCCCCCGCCGATCCTGGCGAAACTCGACTCCGGATCGAATGATTCCTTCACGAAATCAGCGATGATGCCTCTTTGCCGGATACTTCTGTAGTGATGAAGCGACCTAATGAGGTCCTTTCGGAGATCTTCCACTGTTGGATAATCAGAGACGCGGCGAGGCCTCAACTGATGTGCAAGCCAAAATTCTGTTCGCGCCTTGAGCCAATTGGAGAAGTGATTCCGTTCAGCGTGGAATCGAACGCTCTCCTCAGGAACTATGGCCAGTTGCTCCTCGAGGCTCTTCAGGTCGTTCGCCCTGCCAACTTCCACGCCGGCAGGTGTCCGAAAAACAAAATCCCCAAAACTGAAATACTGTATCATGAACTTCCGCAACTCATTCAGCAACACCGGAGAATCCTTCACCAGGAACGAACTGCCCGTGGCATACGCGGGTTCTTCATTCGTCGGCTTGTTAGAGAGAAGAAGAATCGGCAGGTCGTGCTGACGTTCCTTGACCATCTGAGCAAATTCCAGACCCGCTTGGGGATCCTGAACGCCGTTGCGCGGGAAGTTGATGTCGGAGATGATACCCAGCATGTATTCGCTATATCGCTCATAGTAGTCCCATGCTTCTTCGAACGTCGAGCAAAGCAGAATCTTTGGACGAGCCCGCATGCGAAGAAATTTGTGCGTCAGGTTGATCCCCTCGGAGATCAATGCCTGCGATTGTTTGAGCATTTCGGTGTAGATGCTGGGGAGGAAGGAAGAGTAGTACTTGACACTGTCCTCAATGACGATAATTGTCTGAACTCCGACCATGCGAGTGTCGTGTTCGACATTGATCTTGTCCTCGAGGGATTTGATGATGGCGATGATAATGCGGAAATCGCCCTGCCAGATGAATACCTTCTCAAAGACCGACGTATCGTGGTTCATCAGAAGGTATTTCAACTCGCGATTGTCGTGCGTCAACAGAACAATCGGGATGTTGATGCCGGCCTCTTTCACCATGCGAGCGAAGTCGATGGCATGCATGTCATCGATGTGGAGCGTGGTAATGATCAGATCAAACCGTCGCTCCTCCTTCGCGAGCGTTATAGCTTCGTAACCGCTCGAGACGCGTGTCAATTCGGGAGAATGACTGAGATTGAACCCCTGGTATTCGTTGCGGATAAGTTCGTAGAGACGGCCGTCCTCTTCAAAGAGATAGAGGTCGTAGAGGCTTGACACGAGAAGGACATCACGAATTCTGAGGCGCATCAGGTTCTGAAAGCCCTGGAACCTGTCGCCATAGCCGTGCTCCACCCAGAGTGCGTCGGATGTGGTTCTTATTTCATCGAAATCATTCTTCAATCGGACTCCACACGCTGTCCTGTACAGAAAACTCCGGAGAGACGGAGAACCATCCGTCTCTCCGATTGTCTGAGTGTCTCGCTACGCGGAGAGTCTTACACGACTCCCTGATCCATCATGGCATCAGCGACCTTGAGGAAGCCACCAATGTTGGCGCCGTTGACATAGTTGCCCGGCGTGCCAAACCGCTGCGCTGTCTCGACACAGGTCGTGTGGATGGCGTGCATAATCATCCGCAAGCGATTGTCGACTTCTTCTCTCGTCCATCCCAAGCGCATACTGTTCTGGGACATTTCCAACCCGGACGTGGCAACTCCTCCGGCATTCGCTGCTTTACCCGGACCATAGAGAATCTTAGCGTCAAGGAACAACTTCACACCGTCGATCGTCGTAGGCATGTTTGCGCCTTCGCTCACAACACAGACGCCGTTCCTGATGAGATTCTGGGCGTCTTTGGCATTGATCTCATTCTGCGTCGCGCTTGGGAATGCACAATCCGCTTTGTGGTTCCATAGCGGATTGGAGTCCATTTTCGCATCGAGCGGCGTGTAGACAGCGCCCTTGAACTTGTCGGCGTATTCCTGGATGCGTCCGCGCCGAACGTTCTTCAACTCCATAACGAACGCGAGCTTGTCTTTGTCGATGCCTGCCTCATCATAGATGTAGCCGTTAGAATCGGACAAGGAGACCGCTTTCCCACCCAGCTGATTGATTTTTTCCACGGTATATTGGGCGACATTTCCGCTGCCGGAGACAAGACACACTTTCCCCTCCAGTGTCTTTCCCCGTGTCGTAAGCATCTCAGCGGCAAAATAGGTGGCGCCATATCCAGTTGCTTCGGGGCGTATCAGCGAGCCGCCCCAGTTCAGGCCTTTGCCTGTGAGTACACCCGTGAATTCGTTTCGTAGCTTCTTGTACTGTCCGAACAAATATCCAATCTCTCTGCCGCCGACGCCAATGTCACCAGCTGGAACATCCGTGTCCGGACCAACGTGACGGAACAGCTCGCTCATGAAGGCCTGGCAGAAACGCATGATCTTCAGGTCGCTCTTACCTTTTGGATCGAAATCAGAGCCACCCTTTCCACCGCCCATCGGAAGCGTTGTCAAACTGTTTTTGAATACTTGCTCGAAGGCGAGGAACTTCAAGATGCCCAACGTCACTGATGGATGGAACCGAAGTCCACCTTTGTAGGGACCGATGGCGCTGTTCATCTGGATTCTGTAGCCGCGGTTGATCTGCACTTCTCCCTGGTCGTCAACCCACGCTACGCGAAACGTTAAGACACGCTCAGGCTCAATGATACGTTCGAGTATCTTCGCAGTTCGGTATTCTGGGTGCCTCTCGAAAACTAGTGCCAGTGATTCAGCTACCTCCTGGACGGCTTGGTGAAATTCCGGTTGTGCTGGATTTTTCGCTTTCACTTCGGCCATCAAATCCTTTACGTAATCTGACATAACAACCTCCTGGGATGTATGTGGATTGACCGTTCATCCTATCACCCATGTGAAACAAGCTGAGCTGCTAGGACCTGGCTAAGAAAACGTATGAATTGCGATTTGTACTCTGATTATTCCTCTGGAATGCCCTCCTGTGATCTGGCTTCATTGCCCTTTTTGAGGTTTGAAAATAATACCCATGTTCTTGTGACCATTGATTCTCACTGCCAGCGAGTCTTCAAAATGAAGATGGCGAATAAATATCATTTCTTCGACTGCCGGCTGCTTCGAAAGCCAGTCCCAGTCGATAAACCCCATATTTGTGAATGCATTGACCGTGAAATACCCTATTCTGAACGAAGTAATGTTTTGGAAGAAATGAGAACCCTGGGAAGGGGTCACGTTGAAATCTTTGAATCCCGATTCAACGATCACCGAGGCCCCTGAAATCTGGTCCCAGGTGACGGGGATGCCCAGCCACGGATCGAGGCTTCCCCACCGCCCCACACCAATAAGAACATAAGGCTTCTTCTGAGCCACGAGCTTCGCATTGACGAGACTGAGCTCGGTCGCCACATCACAACCCTTTGATCGGTCGAACCGCTCGATATCAACGACAACGATGTCATGCAAACCCCGAATGGCCCCATTGCCCAGCACCTGACGGCTTTGACAAATCACATCTTCCTGAGCGATATTGTCCACATCGAGCTCTTCTGCTTCAAGACTGAGAACCAGTGGGCGGATCTGGAGAAGGGCGAATTCTTTTTGCTTGCCAGCCTCCGTGTTCATGTTCGCGGCGAATTCGACTTCGACGTGAGTGCCCATTCCCCACGTTCCCATCTCCAGAATGAGCTGCAGAATATCTGCCAGGGGAAAGATCTTGTGCTTGAGAATCGGAGCGAAGGTGACAACGCGTTTACCACTGCGAGACACGCCATCGTAAACAGAATCATTTTCCGACGAATACGTGGAGCCCACATAGTAGAGAGTCTCGTCCTCTTCCGCCTTGCTGAGGTCATATCTCTTGACAAACACGTCAGGCGTCTCGTCCTGCCGATGATCGAATCCACCGTTCAAGTCCAGGGCAAGGAATTCCTGTTGCGCATTTCGGATGGTCTCCGTCGTCGAAAAGAACTGTAGAAGATGGCGAGGATACTTCGGGCAAAACCTCACTGCGTTTCCCCCGTCGACCACCATTTTGCCGAGGCCCAGAGCAACGTGGACGATGCCATCGGCGGAATCCTGCGGCGGCACCGGATAGAAATTGTACGACTTTGCGACGCCTGCAAAGGCAGGATAGAATCGCTCTCCGTGCCGCGAGCCGACCCTGCGCTGCCTGATGACCGCCATTGTCTCGTCCTGGAGCTGATAGGCGGTTGCTTTCATGGAGTCTTTGGCGCTGTGCGACAACGTCGATGCATACACGAGCCGGATGCTTTGAAGAAGGTCGCGCAGCCGCCCGGC
>JAPLFP010000046.1 GCA_026390585.1 Ignavibacteriales bacterium
ATCGGTCGAGGCTATCAACACCCTTTTGCTTGGGTAGAGGTCGGAGAGATAAAGGGAGGTCGCTGCGGCAGTGGTAGTTTTTCCCACACCCCCTTTGCCCCCAAAGAGAAGCAGTCGAAGATCGTTGTTTGTCACAAAGCGCGGCTTCTCCATACCAAACCTATCATTTCGTTCTAGGATGTTCAAACCTTGAGTGCCAATTCGACAAAATTGTATGGTGCCCACGGGCCGTTGTAGTCCAATGAATAGTGACCGTCGAACAACTTCGCAACCCGATATACACCTTCTGCGTATTCCTTTTCACAGTGCCTTTCGATCAAGAAAGCCCCATTCAATACCATCTTTTCGTCAGTTGGCTCGTTGATTCTGACATCGACAATGCAATGCTCAAGGGCCGCTACTATTCTATCCGTGTGCTGTTTCCTTTCCTCATCAACTTTCCGCGCAAAAAGCATTCCCAATTCAAGTTTCTCTTCATATGTGGGCTGCATGTTCTTGCCAAAGATCCTGTCACGGAGCCTCTCCAACTCCCGGTCGTTACTCAAGAAATACTCGAACACGCTGTCAACATCCCAGGAGACCCTTAGCCCCATCTCCACTTTATTGTCCAGCTTCCTGAGTTCCTCAAAGATTGGAGAAAAATTGCTCTTGAGGAACTGAAGGACGTCATCTGAATTTTGGGCGATGTGACCGAATTTCATCGGGATGATGGTAACCCGTCTGTTCACCTCTCGTATGACCTCATGATGCGGTTTGAAGTCCTGCCTGAGAGGATGAATTTCGCATACTGTATGGTCGCTCACCACTGCAGCAATTTCTGCGTAGCGGATCGTATAGACTCTTTCCCCTGCCAAGCCAATCGCCCCATTCGGCACAACAGGACCGTTTTCCGCTCCGATGATGCCATAGAGATATTTGCCTTCTTCCTGCATGGTGTTACCTACTGTCCCTCTGATCCCCCGATCTCTTCCAGCTTCTGCACCAACTCAGCTTCTCTTTGCTCGAATTCCTCTTCTGTGATCGCTCCTGTCTCCAAGAGCATATAGAGCGTTGTCAGATTGTGCCGCGTCGCCTCTTCATCCAGAAGCTCCCCTTGTTGAGCTGCCTCTTGAATCTTCTCAGCTATAAACAGGATGCCTTTGAAAGGCGCCAGCAGAATATCATCGAGCAGAAATGCCATATCCTCGTCCCTCAAACTGTTCAGTCGTCAGTGTGGATGTCGAGCGCGATATGCTCGACAAAATTGAAAGGCACCCACGGACCATTGATTTTGATGAGATACTCTTCGCTGAGAAAGCCCGTAGCTTCCTTCACGCTCTCCACGAAACCAAGCTGGTGCTCCTTACTGACCAAGAACCAGCCACTCATGACCGTTTTTTCCTCATTCGGGTCATCGAGTTTTTCCTCAGCAACTGCATCATGAAGGGCAGATACAATTCTCTCTGATATTGCTTCTTTCCTGATCTTCATCCTTTCCGAGACAAACGAACCAAGCTCGATCAGTTGCATTTTCGATGGAGGTGTTTGCGCAGCATAGATTCGATCCCTCATGGTTCTGAGCGCAGTATCTGTTCTGAGGAAGTACTCGAAAAGGTTGGTCACCTCCCACGTCACCTTCAGCCCCATTTCGACCTTTCGGTCGAGCCTTTCCAGTTCTTTTCGAATACGAGAGTAGCTACCGCGAAGTACCGTAACAAGCCTTTCTTCGCTTTCCGCGATCTGGCCAAACTTCGCAGGGATCGTGGTGCAGGTTTCTGCAAACCTCCTCGTAACATCATGGTAAGGCGAGAGGTTCTTCCTGATCATACTGACCTTCTCGACGGGATGGTCGCTTACGACGGCGGCGATGTCTTTGTAGGCGATCGTGTGCACTTTGCATCCTTGAAGACCAGTCAAATCAAGATCGTGGTTCCCGTTGCAGAGAATCACGGCATAGAAGTATTTGCCTTCGACGTCCTGGACTCCCTGAGATTGCTGAACCGATGTTTTCACCATTGCAAGAGACAAGAATCAGAGATCCTTTCTGGGTTTTTGATTTCTGTCGGGTTTTCAGATGCGCCGATTGGACACTCCGTCTGGGCGTCCCGGCCTGTATGAATCTGTTCAACTCTTGAGGTGAAACTGGGCCAGCAGGCTCTGACGCACCACATATCTTCTTCCTATGAGTACTCTCAATCTTACGACACTAATTCTTCCGTTTCGTTTCTTCGCCTCACACGCTTACGCTCGTAGTTCATGAGCGTTCCCATCTCGTCTATGACAGCCTCGTAGATTCCTAAGAGGTCTTGAGAGTCCGGTAAAGCGTGCCGCTCGACCATCTCGACCGAGATATGCCATCCATCTTCCTTTTTCATAGCGCCAATCACTCCCGATAACTTGAGGTGAGTGACTGCAGCCATTTCTTCTTCAGTTCGTCTGATCGCTTCGCTCACTCCCATGTTTTTCTCCAGTGTACGTTTTGAATCTAAGGTTGACTTTGCTGCAAGTACTCATCGCAATAACCGTTGCCCCCTACCGGATCTCAGATCGCCGTGACCGCACACCAGTCGATAGAACCGGGATTTGGTTCACTCAGGGCGAGGCGTAACAATTCCTCTCGTTCCGCAACACGAAAACCTTCTCGACATCCTCCTCGGCAAACGAAAACTGACCAGCCGCTCCCCCCTCGATGAAGTCCGGCAGACTCCTGCAATAAGACCTCAACATCTCGTATGCCTCCACCACTTCTGCGCAGCGTTGCCCTGCCAGAGAACTGCCAGGGTTTCTGTCCGGGTGATGGGCAAGCACCAACTTCCGGTAGGAGGCTCTTATTTGCTGCCATGAGGCTTTCTCGGGTAATTCCATCGTTTTTCGCGCTCTGTCCACGAGTGCGAAGTTTCCCCGGTTCAACTGGATGTTGGCGAAGCTGTAAGCCGGCAGAGGTCCTATGTAGCGAAAGCTCAGGTAGTTTTCATGGTCAGTTCCCAGGAGCTCCACCGCCTCATCAAACAGCACCTCCCGTTCCTTTTCCACCAGATAACTCCGGTTCAGAATCATTGCTTCCGTGTTCCGGGGTCCATCGCAAAAGCTTAAGGACACGGAAGAAAGGTCATCATGAATGAGACGAATGAAGTTCTCTCTTCTTCCCTCAGCCGCTTCGAAGAGCATTCTTCCTATCTCTACAATCGATTGTGGATCTCGGACCCCGGTCTGGGGGTTTGCCAAATCAGGCAAACCACATTTGTCGCGAATCTCATGGAGAATCTTTGGCAGATCCCAGGATGCCTGGACGACAAGCTCCACTTTTCCCTTTAGTCTGCTGAGGAGGGTTCTCAGTACAATGTAGGCCCCTCGTAGAACGTCCTCAACTTGTTGCTCGTCCCTTGCTGTGAATCCAAATTTCAGTGGAACCACCGCGCTTGAGGAGGCCAGTTGCAGCAGTGAGAGATTCACCTGTTGGTACTTTAGGAGGTCTGACGTCAGGATCTCTTTCCGCCGGGAATACACATCTTCGCCTGATGCGTCAGGGTCAAACCTTTTAATATTTATAGAACTGACAACGGCTGCAATGTCTCGGTAGCAGACAGTTTCGATGGCGGCACCGTCGATCCCGCCAAGAGGGAACTCAGCAATGGGCGGGCACTGTCCATCCCTTTCGATCACTGCGTAAATAAACTTGTGGTCCATACCAGTTCTTCGCTTTCTATGAGCAGCAGCCTCTTCCCCCATAAGGCTGCTGCACTTTTTCGGCCGCCCAAACCCTCGGCCCTTTCTTGAGCGGCGGCTCTCTCTGGATATCAGCAGAAATGCCAACTCCCTTTGAGCATTCCGTCAGCAGAGAGATCAGTTGCCGGGCAAGTGAGCTGTGGCGCCGGCAGACAATGCCTTGGCGGCCGAGATTCCGGTCACGAGCCCAGGTGCCATAGATCTCAGCTTACCCTCTTGTATCTTGATGTTGAGAAGCTCTCCGCAGGCATCGCACTTAATCAAACCTTCATAATCGGCATAGACATCTTCATGCAGATTGACGGAGTGCCCACAACTGATGCAATTCAGTCGCAAGATAGATAGCATGTAATCCTCACTGGGAGTTGAGTTCACTGCCTGATCCCTTGGACGGAGATTGCGACCCGTGCTTCAGGGTAACAGGATTAGTATCTAGTGCCGCTTCCAAAAAGTAATATTGTGTTTTGTTTTCGAGATTTCAAATGGAAGCGAGCACTAGTGCCTTACTGAATACAAGATCTCTTATTAGAGGTGGCACTAGTACTTGAGAATCGTACCAGGGCGGACAGGTTGAGCTTGGTCTCCTGATCGTTCGCCAAGATGGAATGCCCTTTCCTGGCCATCGGAGCCGCCAAGGCGGGCCCTCTCACGGGCAACGACCACGTTCAACCATCTCTCCGCTTGCCTGATTTCTTCCAGGCGGGCCTTTATCTGCTCGCTTCGCTTCTCCCACCTTCTCTCTTCATGACTTAGCCGTTCTCGTTCCCGGCGGCCTTGGTTCTCCTTTGTGGTTTCCACCACAGTGCTTTTCAATCAGCTGTTTGATCTCTTGCCGGGCGATGGAGACACCGTCCCGTTTCACTTTCACTGTATCCCAGCCGAGTACATCAGTACAGGTTTGGTAGAAAATGGAATCGTCGGCCCGCACTTTTCCACCACGGACAGCAACAACGTGGGCAATCATGATACAAGCACGGACAGTGGGGCGAAAGTTCGACACACCTATGCCTCGAAAGTCTCTTACGATGTCCACGATTTTCGCTGCTTCCTCTTCGGCAAGTCCAGA
>JAPLFP010000324.1 GCA_026390585.1 Ignavibacteriales bacterium
ATCTCGAAGAGACCCGTGACGATGCAGTCAAGAAATTCTAGTTAGCGTGCTGTTGCAGTCGTTCTCCAATCACCACATAATTAAAGGAGTACATATGAAACAATCTGTCTTCATTTCGTCTGTTTTGGTTGTCGCGTTGATCGCGTCGTATTTCATCTACGATTATATGTTGCCCGACTACATCCGGGACGGCGGTCCGTTGGTGGTCGGTTTGATCGCCATGACGATCATGGTCTTCACGTTCATTTTTGAGCGTATCTTCTCCCTCCGCAAGGCACAGGGACGCGGTTCCCTCGCCGTCTTTTTGAAGAACGTCACCCAGGAAATCAACAAGGGTAACATCGAAGGTGCTATCGCCGCATGCGACAAGCAGCGTGGGTCATGCGCCAACATCATTCGCACGGGCCTGGACAAGTACAAGCAGCTCACGCACGATGGTGAGGTCAAGGGTCAAAAGGAAATGATGGCCGAAGTGCAGCGCGCTATTGAAGAAGCCATGTTGCTTGAAGTCCCGTTGCTCGAGAAGAACCTCGTTGCGTTATCCACGATCGCTTCGGTCGCAACCATGTGGGGTCTGCTCGGTACAGTGTTGGGGATGATTCGTTCCTTCCGTGCCATGTCGAAGGCCGGTTCACCGGACGCAGTTGCGCTTGCGTTGGGTATTTCTGAAGCTCTGATTAACACGGCGGGTGGTCTGATTGCAGCGATCACCGGTATTCTTGCGTACAACTTCTTCACGACGAAGGTCGATAACTTCACTTATATGATTGATGAAGCCAGCTACTCGATCGTCCAATCGCTGGCAGAAAAATTTCCTGCTGGTAAATCCAAATAATGTGAGGTCCGACTATGCCGAAAATCAAGAAAAAACGCCTCGGGTATGCTCTTGATATGACACCGATGGTGGACGTGGCTATGCTGTTGCTCACGTTCTTCATGATGACGACGCAGTTCCGACCTGAAGAGGCAACGGCAATTGAAATGCCGTCCTCTCATGCCCCCTTCAAGATGCCCGAAACGGATATTATGGTCGTTACGGTCAATAAAGCAGGGACAACGTACTTGTGGGTCGATGCTCAAAATCTGCGAGCGCAGTTGTTTGGCGAGGCCAACAAACTGAAGGCGAGCATACCGGTTACCAACGATCAGCTTCGTCAGTTGTTGGTCCAGGCCCGTATTTCGAATCCAAAATTGCGGACACTGGTCAAAGGGGACAAAGACGCGCCGTATGGTCCGATTGAGGACGTGCTCGGAATTCTGCGTCAGGTGAAGATCACCCGATTTAATCTCGTTACGGAACTTGAAAAGAACAATTAAGGAGTCTACCCATGGGAGCAATTGAAGGTGGTGGTGAATCGAAGAGTCATGCTCGTGGGGGAAAGAAGCACAAGAAGAAACGACGCCTTCGGATTCGTATTGATATGACCCCGATGGTGGACGTCGCGTTCTTGCTGCTGACGTTCTTCATGCTGACGACATACTTCAGCAAGCCTCAGACGATGGAGCTCAACCTTCCACCCGATGAGAGAGCACAGGTCGAGGTCGCAGAGTCCAACCTGCTGACAATTCGCGTAGCCTCAGACGGCGTTGTATTCTGGAACACGGGCACCGACCCGGCGAACAGGATCGAAATGAAAGAGCTGCGGAAGTTCCTGAAGGACAAGAATAAAGAGAACCCGAAGCTCATCACACTGCTCAAGATCGATCGTGACGGCAAGTATGAGATGCTGGTCAAGGCGATGGATGAAGTTGCCCTCGCCAAGGTCGAACGGTTCAGCCTGGCGCAGATGAATGAGTACGACAAGCGCCAGATTCAAAAAGCACGAGGTTCATAAAGGAGCACACCTATGGAACAGTTTGAAGTGAAATATAAGACGGACTACGGTGCGCCCGAACTCAAGAAGAATTACAGGAAGTATTTGACCATCGCTTTGGTGATCGGAATGGGCATCGATTTCTTAGGCGCAGGCGCCTACTGGGGGGTTTTATATGCCACCCGGGAAGACGCACCAACCGGTACGGTAAGGCTGATCGTCAAATACAGTGATCTGGGTCCCCCCCCGTCGTTGACACAAGCGATGGCTGCATCGGTACAGGCTGCTAATGCCGGCGTGAAGCCAAGCGTTGGTATTCCGGTTCCTGTGCCTGATGCTGAAGTCAGCCCGGAAGCAACCATTGCAACGCAGACTGAAATGAGTCAGCAGACGGCAGTGATCGATCAGGGCCCGGGTGGCGGCGAGAAAGAAATTAAGATCGAAGAAGATGAAGCGCCGCCCGCAGACTACGTCCCGTACGAAAAAGCCCCCGAGGCCGTGAAACAGGTTCAGCCGAAGTATCCTGACCTGGCGACACGCGCTGGCCTCGAAGGAACTGTATGGATAAAGATCTGGGTCGACAAAGAGGGCAAGCCGAAGAAGGCAGTCGTGCAAAAGAGCGATGCGGAAATCTTCAATCAGCCGGCCACCGAAGCGGCAATGGGGTGGATCTTCACACCGGCGATGATGAAGAATGGACCGGTTTCGGTGTGGGTTTCGATCCCGTTCCGGTTCAAACTGCAGGGGAAGTAACATTAGAATAACGCTCTGTGTTCTTTGATCGGTCTGATGGTTCAGGTTGATGCATCGTGTTGCGAGTTCGCTCTCTTCACCTTGACAGTTTATCTTTCATTGAAAGTATTGTCAGGAAGGAGTAGACCTATGGAACCGCTCGAAGTGCCATCCAAAACAGGATATGGTGCAGCTGAGTTAGAGAAGTGCCATAGAAGGTATTCAGCGATCGCAGTGATGATTGCACTGGGGCTACACTTCTCGGGTGCTGGCCTTTTCTGGGAGCCTGCGCATTCCACCAAAAAAGATGGCAATGTGGTCTTGGGACAGCTAAATCACGCTGCCCGAATCTTGCCACCTGTATTCTGGGGTCCAAGGATCGCGACGGTGATTCGTGGCGGAATGCAGCCGCACTTTGGTATCCCCGTTCCGGTGCCGGAGTCCAAACTAGCTCCCGATACAACCGTTTCTCCGAACGATGGATACAAGGGGGGTGACCCAACGCTTGAACCGGGAGCTCCGGGACCTGGTGAGCCTGGAGCTGGATGGGCTGAGGGTCCAGAGAATGAACCGCCAGATCCGTTCGTCCCGTACGAAAAAGCCCCCGAGGCCGTGAAGCAGGTTCAGCCAAAGTATCCTGACCTGGCGACACGCGCTGGCCTCGAAGGAACCGTGTGGGTGAAGATCTGGGTCGACAAAGCGGGCAAGCCAAAGAAGGCAGTTGTGATAAAGAGCGAAGCGGAAATCTTCGATCAGCCGGCGACCGAAGCAGCGATGCAGTGGATCTTCACGCCTGCGCTGATGAAGAATGGACCGGTTTCGGTGTGGGTTTCGGTCCCGTTCCGGTTCAAACTGCAAGGAAAGTGACCGTTGAAGTCAGTCGATCTTTCGACGTTCGTTGGATACGGCATATCGGGCTTGATGGGCATCATCGGGGTTTTGGTCCTGACAGGTGTCCTCGCAAAAGAAGGTACGCCGGTGCAGTTTCGAATACTCTTTGGCATCGTGCTAATCCTGTATAGTGTGTATCGTTTTACAATGACACGAGCACGCCACAAACAGGTAGAAGGATCGGAAGAATGAAACCTGCAGTCTTGTTCTCCATCCTTGTCATGCTGAGCGTCATAGGCTGTACAAAGCGGCAGGGGTCTGATATCCGGAGCGGAATGCTAACCGTTCTTGCAACGGAATCGCACCTGCCGCTCGTTCAGCAGTTGGTGGCGGATTACCACAGTGTCTTTCCGGAAGTCGTGGTGACCCCGCAAGGAACGACAACCCGTGCCGCAATTGTTGACATGGTTAACGACAGCGTGCACTGCGTGGTCGTGGATCGCAGGCTCAACGAAGAAGAGCGAAGCGCCATTGAGAGCGCCAAACTCAAAGTCATCGAAACAGAGATTGCCAGTGATGGGCTGGCCGTTCTCGTGCATCCATCGAATAGACTCTCAGTGATCTCCATGGAGACACTGAAAGCGATCCTTGTTGGGAAAACGGCACTCTGGAACACCGTGCCCGAGTCAAAACTTCATGGAGTCATTGAACTCTGTCTTACCGGGAAGAACTCGGGTCTGTACGAATTGTTGACACGTCACTTTTTCAAATTGAAGAACGATGTGAGCCTCGCTGCGATGGCCTCTTCGCAGCAAGAAATTATTGAGTACGTTGCTACTCACCCCGAAGCGCTCGGGGTTGTTTCATTTGCTGCGTGGAAAGACACGACTCATCCGGCGAACGCGAGCGCCAAGAAGAATGTTCGGCCGCTGGACCTTCTGATAACCAGTTCAGAAGGAGTGCAAACAGCTGTGAGATTGAACCAAAGGAACATTTACGATCAGACGTACCCGTTGACATATTCGCTCTATATCTACACATCAGAACAAAGGCCGGGGCCGGCATATGGATTCAGCGCTTTCGTTGCAGGAGAAACCGGACAACGGGTGTTCTTGTATGCTGGACTTGTTCCCAAAACCATGCCATATCGGACTATCCAACTCACACAGGAGTAGATGTAAATGAAAAACCTCGGAGCTGTTGTCATCTTGTGCGCAGTGCTCGTGTCAGGACTCCTGGCGCAGACAAAAATCGACAGGGCGAAGGATTTCCTGAATCAAGGAAAGGCAAGAGAAGCTCTTGCCCTTCTTCGCGAGATCGTTGCTGCTCCAGAGAAGAATTCGGAGGCATGGAGACTCTACGGGCAGGCATTCTTCGATCTCTCCGTGCCCGATTCTGCCAAGATCGCGGGTCAAAAAGCCATTTCCATCGACGAGAAGAATGTCAAAGCGTACATTCTTGTCGCAACGGTTGAAGAGAGGCAGAAAGACGTCAAGGCGGCGCTCGGTACGCTCAATAGCGGTTTGGTGGAGAAAAAGAACGACTGGGAGCTTCTCACGGCGAAGGGGTTCATGCTTCTTCGTGCCGATTCAGTTGATCGTTCGATCGTGGAGCTCACAAAGGCCAAGGAAGCCAATCCGAGCGCGGCAACAATCTACGATGGACTTGGCGACGCGTACAACAAGCAGGGAGTGCCAATGTTCGCGATTACTCAATACGAGAAATCGGTAGAGCTGGATTCCATGGATGCCGACGTGTACAACAAGCTGGGGAAACTTTACTACAAAGAACGCCGTTACAATGATGCGGCGAAAGCGTATGCCCGCGTGGTGGTTCTTGACCCATCCAACAAAACAGTGTTGCTGGATCTCGCGAAAATGTATATGAGGTCGTACCCGAAGCAATATGAAAATGCAGCAAGGTACCTCAAGCTCTATATTGATCGGTTCCCGAAATCGGACGAAGCATGGGGAATGTACGCCGAGGCTCTCTTCTACCTGAAAAAATACCCTGAAGCTCTCGATGCAGCCCAACATGTACTCAAAATCGATCCGAAAAGCGGCAAGGCGTGGCGATATCAGGCCATAGCCCAGTTTGAGTTGAAGAAGTACAAGGAAAGCATCGAGTCATTCACGAAGTTACAGCAGGTCGATACGATGAAGGTTGAGGATTTACTCAGACTTGGCGATGCAAATGTGGAATTGAAACAACACTCGCTGGCTCTTGAAGCATATGAAAGCGCTCTGAAGCTCGATCCGAACCAGAAAGAAGTGTTCAACAAGGCTGGAGCGCTCTACATGGGAGAGTCAAAGTATGACAAGGCTGCCGCGATGTACCAGAGGCGATTCACGACGGATTCGTCAGCCCGAGCTCTTGGCGCTTATGTGAACTACGGCAACTGCAAGATGATCCTGAAAGAATATGACTCGGCTCGCATTGCTTATCGGACCTTTATTAGTAAGCGCGCGGATTATCCATCGGCCTGGTTGGGTCTTGCTCAAGCGTTGATGCTGACATCACCCGATTCGTTGCAACGGGCGAGAGTCGCATATGAAGAATGGTTGAAACTGATTCCGCCCGCCGAAGAGACCAAATACAAGAAAGCTCTCGCAGAAGCACACAAGAATATCGGCGTCGCATTCTTCGCGGATAAGAAACCCGAGCTGGCTATAGCACCGCTGAAGAAATCGTTGCAATACAATGATGCTGATGATGATACGCACTTCCGCCTCGGTTTGGCATATTCCCTGACAAACAACAAGGAGGAGACCATCAAGGAATACCAAAAGGCATTCAAATTGAACCCGAAAAACAAGGATGCAAAGAAGGGCCTCGAATATCTGGGCATACCGGTTGACTGAGCGGCGAGTGCTTGTGGTACAATAACTACAGTTGTATTACTTTCGCGGTGAACAAAACACGAGGAATTTTGTATGGCAGATCAGCAAGGTGAACAGAAGAAGCAAGAGAACCCGGCACGTGGATTCTATGTGTTTATGGGCCTGGTGATTGTGACGCTGGTGATTATCATAGGATACGTTGTTCGATCGTACTTCGGAATTTAAGCGAATAAACGAACCACACTAACTTCACAAAGAAAGGGTGTACGCGATGAAGCAGAAACTGCTGGGGATTGCCTTGATCGTGTTGATTGGGCTGACGGGATGCGCAAAGAAAGAACCTCTCCCAGCAATTGCCAGTTGGGACAAGAACCAGGATCCGTATTTCAAGGTCCGGTTCGACTATCCGAAGGGATGGTTCAAAGGCGGAGAGTCGGGAAAAATCAGCTTCACGTCTTCTGAAGGTGCGGTTGGGAAGTTCTTTGATCCAACATCAAAGGAAGCCCCTGATGGTGCGCAAATCCTCGTAAGCTATGAAAAACAAGACACCTTGAAGACGCTGGAGGCGTTCGTCGACGATGATCGCACCGACCTGAACGCGTCCGGCTTCAACCTAAAGCCCATCGAGCCGGCGACAGTTGACGGCACACCGGCGTTGAAGTTCAGTTACAGCGGACGGTACAGCAACACGGTGACAATCGAAGCCACCCGAGTATTCATCTTAAAAGATTCGGTTCTATACAAAGCGGTCTTCTGGGCATTCAACGACTACTTCATGCCCTACCGGGCCGCGATCGATACCTTCATCGCAACAGCGGAGTTGCCAAGAGCAAAAGCTGCCAAGGTTGATGAGTCACTCCCCTCAACAACCTATGACACATACAAGAATGATGATTATCTTTCGATTCAATATCCGAACAATTTCAACCCGACAACTCCCGCTCCCAAGGGGAAAGTCCAGTTCATGCTGATGCTCCAGGGGTATCGCAATGACTCGAACATCCTCATCGATGTTCGTCCCGCGGAGAAACTCACTCTCGAAAAAGTCGTCGATCAGAATGCAAAATCCTACAAGGCGACCTCAAGCGGAGAAACCACCATCGACGGTCAGAAGGCACATTACTTGAACTACTCGATGTCGAAGGGTGTTGCGAGCAGAGTGTACTTTGTTGTCAAAAACGACAAATTCTACCGCATTATTGTCAATTATTACGAGCCCGCCAAGAAAGACTTCCTGCCGGCCTTTGAAAAATCGATTGCGTCACTCCGTATTAAGTAGTATGATAAACGGAAATTGCTAAGGAAAGCCGGGGCAGCAATGCCCCGGCTTCCGCTTTTCAGAGCTGAAACCCTACGTTGTCCTACGACATCGCCGAAATCGCACACTCTCCTTCGAGAGTAACCAGACTCGCAACCAGCCGCCCCCGCGTATTGGGTTGGATGCGCAGCGCCGCTATCCTCGATGGCGATTGGGGAACGAGCGTTGCCTATGTATTGGGGATCGGGTTCGCCTTAGCCGGCTACAGCAGCTTCTGGCATCTCTCTGCCATGATGGTGCTGACCACTCTCGTTGCAGTCAATTATATCACGATTTGCCGGCTCTATCCCAATGGTGGCGGCGTCTATGGTTCCGTCTACCATCGATCTCCATTGCTCGCAGTCGTAGGCGCCCTTCTCCTCGCGGCAGACTATATAGTTACAATGGCGTTGTCCGTGCTCGATGGTTGCCACTACTTCGGACTGGAACATCCCGCGCTGTGGGCAATCATGATCATTCTCGCAATCGGCGCAATCAACTGGTTTGGACCCAAGCACTCAGGAGGCTTGGCGCTCGTCATTACAGCATTCACGCTTGTAACCATCTTCGTTATCGTTGTTGCGTCCGCTCCGACCGCCCTCACCTCTGCAACGATTGCCCCACCAGACGGAGGGTTCTTCCACAATTGGGGAATTTTTACAGGCTTTGTCCTTAGCCTTTCCGGTATCGAGGCGATCTCGAATATGACGGGCCTGATGAAAGATCCGACCCGCGATTCCCGCAGAGCGATCTTGGCTATTCTCGCAAAGGTTTTGGTCGTAAATGCTTTTTTGGGTCTTGCCATGCTTGCCGTGCAAGGACTGAAACCTGGTGATTACCTCGAAGATATGGTTCGTTTCCTTGGTGAACATTATGTTGGTCAATGGTTTGGATTGCTGGTGGCATTGTCGCTCGGCGTTCTTCTCATCTCCGCCGGCAACACCGCTCTCAATGGTCTGATTTCTGTCCAGTTCCTGATGTCTGTCGATCGGGAACTTCCGTCCTCCCTCCGGATTCTGAATCGCCACGGAGTTCCGATCATTCCGCTCGCCGTTGCCACGGGTGTGCCTATCCTCGTTTTGATGCTGATCGGAAACGTGGAGATGCTCTCTCATCTGTACGCGATCGGGCTGGTAGGCGCGATGACAATTAACCTCGGGTCGACAGCAACCGACAAGACCATTCATCTGAAGTCAGTGGTCCGTTGGTTCATGGTGGTTTCGGCAACCGTGCTTCTTGCCATAGAGATATCCATCGCGGTGAACAAAACACAGGCAGCAATCTTCGCATCGAGTATTCTCATAGCGGGGCTCAGCGCGCGGGCCTTGGCGAAGCGTCCTGTCAAACTACCACCCGCGGTGCCTGAAGTTGCACTCGCCCCGGTGGTTCAACCCCGACGGCGGCCGAAGGCCATACCAAGCACGAAGTACCTTCTTGCGCTGAAAATCAGAAACGAAAGACTCCTCCGCTTCGCGATAGAAGAAGCAAAGGCCCGGAATGCCTTCTTGTTCGTCCTGCGGGTCAAGGAGATTGCCGTCGGGTCGTTGCCAGCCCAGTTGGACATGCCCACCAATGGTGAACAGAAGTGGATCGAAGACACGTGCGCTGAAAGCGGGCTGGGGTTCCAGACGATCCAAATCCCGAGCTACGACG
This sequence comes from Ignavibacteriales bacterium, assembly GCA_026390585.1. Taxonomy (GTDB): domain Bacteria; phylum Bacteroidota; class Ignavibacteria; order UBA10030; family UBA10030; genus UBA9647. The sequence goes on from JAPLFP010000324.1 coordinate 9,168, forward strand.
TGGGCTACACGATCGCGGAGCAGGCTGCGACATTCGGCGTCGAGAGAGTGATCATAGGTGCAGAACAACGAAGTCGACTGGAGTATGTTCTGAAGGGGAGCGTCATGAAAGCTCTGAGCAGCTTGCTGCCCGAAGAGGTCCAGCTCGTCATCTACGGAGGTTAGAAGCATGGACGAAAATCACTTGTTAGCCACAAAGACTCCAAGGCACAAAGAGAAAGAAGAGAAACAATGAGGTCGTCACTCTCACTCCTTGGTGTCTTCGTGACATTGTGGCGACGCTTTTCGAAGGGTCAATTCTCCTGGATGACCCTGGTTGCGCCTTCCGCAAAATCAGTTTGGACATTCACACAATAATTACTATCGTTTCCATTGATTTGACGTTGCCGCACGCGTTGTTTCCTGGCCAGGTCCTGACGCACTCCGGGACAGAATCTCTTTACCTCACACGATGTAGAGACCTTTTACCCTTACGAGGAGGACCGAATAACGAATGGCACTGCACATCTTCCGCCGCAAAGATCTCGACCTCATCAAAGAAGATGCTGAGAGTTCATCTGAGACGCATCTCAAACGTTCTCTCGGTGCTATCGATCTCGTATCGCTCGGTATCGGGGCGATCATTGGAACGGGCATTTTCGCTGTCATCGGCACGGCTGCCGCCGGAGGTCCAAGCCACCTTGGAGCCGGGCCTGGCGTGATGCTGTCGTTCATCATTACTGCCGTCGCGTGCGGGTTCTGTGCTCTTTGCTACGCGGAATTCGCCGCTCTTGTCCCGATCTCCGGCAGTGCCTACACCTATTCGTATGCAACGCTCGGCGAACTCGTTGCGTGGATCATCGGCTGGGACTTGATTATCGAGTATGCTGTCGGCAATGTCGCTGTGGCAATTGCATGGGCGGCGTACTTCCATCAACTCTTCTTCGGTTTGGGGATTCACATTCCCGAATGGCTGGCCGTGGACTACCGATCAGCTCATCAGGCTGCAGAGGCTGTTGTGGCGGCGGGCGGGACCGTCTCCCCCGATATTGTGCTCCCCTATGAAGCCTGGCAGACAGCTCCAACGGTTTTTGGTTTCCATCTCATCTTCAATTTCCTCGCCATTGCTATCGTAGCAGCGGTGACCTGGATCCTGGTCATCGGCATCAAAGAATCGTCCCGGGCAAACAACATCATGGTTGCCCTGAAACTTGTCATTCTCTGTTTCTTCATCGGCGTCGGGGCTTTTTACGTCAAACCGGATAATTGGTCCCCCTTTATGCCGAATGGTTTCGCCGGCGTTTGGACCGGAGCCAGCCTCATCTTTTTTGCATTCATCGGCTTCGACGCAATTTCCACGGCTGCAGAAGAGTGTAAGAATCCCGGCCGCGATATGCCGATCGGTATCATTGGATCACTCCTCGTCTGCACTGTAATCTATATTGCGACAGCTGCCGTGCTGACAGGAATTGAACCATGGAATAAGCTGGGTGTCGCGGATCCGCTGGCCGCGGTCTTTGCCCGACTTGGCCTGAACTGGGCTGCGGGAATCGTTTCCCTTGGCGCGGTGATTTCCATGACCGCCGTGTTGCTCGTCTTTCAGCTCGGACAACCGAGGATTTTCTTTTCCATGTCGCGCGACGGTCTTCTGCCAAAATACTTCGCACGGGTTCACCCGAAATATCAGACTCCCCATGTGACCACCATCTGGACAGGGGTTGCCGTTGCCATTGTCGCGTCTCTCGCGAACATCAATGAGATTGTTGAACTCACCAACATCGGAACGCTGTTCGCATTCGTTCTCGTCTGCGCCGGTGTCATCATCCTTCGGCGCACTGATCCCGATCGCCACAGAGTTTTCAGAACGCCACTCGTGCCGTTGGTGCCGTTGCTTGGCATCGCCATGTGTTTCTATCTGATGCTCGGTCTCCCGACGATCACCTGGATCCGGTTTGGAGTCTGGTTGCTGATCGGCCTGGTGTTTTACTTCACGTATGGTTTCTGGAAGAGCCGGTTGCGGGGAAGGGGAGGAGTAAAGGCATGAACAACGCGCTCCCTTCTGAACCCAGTGCTGAGCAACCATCGGGTGGTCCTCAACTCCTGCGCGCGCTTGGACTTCGCGAAGGAATCGCGATTCACATGGGTGTTATCATCGGCTCGGGTATTTTCATCGTGCCGGCAACAATCGCCGGCCATCTTCAGGCAATGGGTCCGATTATTCTCGTTTGGGTCGTTGCTGGTCTCCTGACGCTGTTCGGTGCGCTCACACTCGCTGAACTCAGCTCGGTGTTGCCCCAGGCCGGTGGACCATATGTCTATCTTCGGCACAGCTTCGGGAGAGTGTGGGGATTTCTCTTTAGCTGGAACGATTACTTCATCAACAAAGCAGGTTCCGCTGCTGCTATCGCGGTTGCGTTTGCCACCTATCTGGGATATTTCATCCCCGCCCTCAATCCGGCGAATACCATGCTCAAAGGGGAGTGGTCGCTCTTCGGGCACCCGATGGAATTCTCCTTTGGCTGGATTCAGATCGTTGCCATTGCGACGATTGCTTTGGTAACTTTTATTAATGTCCGCGGAGTGAAGTTCGGTGGATGGGTAATGGATATCTTCACCACGGCAAAGGTCGTTGCACTGGTTGGATTGATTCTGGCCGTCCTCTTCTCCGGAAAGGGAAGTAGTGCAAACTTCCTTCCTTGGTGGCCGGATCATTGGACAGATCAGATGACTTCGGCGTTCGGACTTGCCATGATCTCGGCACTATGGGCATATGACGGATGGATTGACGTAACGCTTACAGCAGGGGAATTCAAAAATGCACGACGTACAGTCCCGCTGTCGCTCCTCTTTGGAACGCTGGCTGTGATTGTCCTCTATCTTTCGGCGAACCTCGCGTTCGCTTATGTTATTCCGATTCAATCGATGTCGGGTTCTCCCCGTATCGCGGCTGATGTCGCACAGACTGTCCTGGGCCCAATCGGTGCGTCTCTCATCGTTGTTGGAATTATGTGCTCGACGTTCGGAACGACAAATGGTATGTTGCTCGGAGGTCCGCGCTCCATCTATGCGGCCGGGGCAGATGGGACTTTCTCAAAATCGTTTGGTAAAGTGCATCCTCAGTATCACAGTCCCTACATCGCCATCATCTCGCTCGGGGTCTGGGGATCGCTGCTCACGTTCAGCGGGACATACGACCAGATCATATCCTATGTCGTGTTCGGATCGTGGGGATTCTATGCTTTGACAGCCGTCAGCGTGATTGTGTTGCGGAGGAAAATGCCAAACGCAGAAAGACCATACAAAGCGTGGGGTTATCCCTATGCGACATTGCTGTTTGTCGCCATCGCTACGTGGTTCATCTATAATACACTGGTGGAAGACACGCGTAACGCGGTGATCGGCATCGTGCTTCTGCTTGCTTCCCTGCCATTCTATTATTACTGGACCCGGAAACGGGCTTCATCATCCGGCACACAGTAGTGTCACGATCGTTGGATATCATGACGGGTACAATATCGGTATGAAAATTCCGCGACCATCATTGACGCAATGGATTTTTGTTGGAATGGGAGTCGGTCTCATCATTGGCTGGCTCGCGCCTGATTTTGCTGTCGAACTGAAACCCTTCAGCACCATCTTTCTCCGGCTCATCAAATCGATTGTCGCCCCGTTGATCTTTGCTACACTCGTCGTTGGGATTGCGGGGCATGGCGATTTGAAACAGGTCGGAAGAATGGGGGTCAAAGCGCTGGTGTACTTTGAGGTCGTGACAACCATCGCACTTGTCATCGGGCTCACCGTCGTCAACATCATGAAACCCGGCGTTGGAGTGAGCCTTCAGGCGGTGACGAATGTGGGAGAACTGGTCGCGAAGAAACAGACGTTTGGCGATGTGCTGGTTCACGTGTTCCCTCAGAGCTTCTTCCAGGCGGCTGCCGAGGGGGAAGTGCTTCAGGTCGTTGTGTTCACCCTGATTTTCAGTTTTGCGCTTGCGATGATCGCGAAAGAAAAACGCGTAGTGATTCTCTCGTTTTGTGAATCCCTCGCCGAGACCATGTTCAAATTTACCAACATTGTCATGAAATATGCTCCCGTCGGAGTTGCCGCGGCTATTGCCGTGACCGTCGGGAACAAAGGCCTCTCGGTACTCATCAACCTCGGCCTGCTCATTGTGTGCCTCTACATTTCCCTCGTTGTGTTCGTGGTGTTTGTCTTCGGGACGGTTGCCGTGATCGCACGAGTCCCAATCCGGCAGTTCATCAATGCAGTGAAGGAACCTGCGTTGATTGCATTTTCCACCACCAGTTCGGAAGCAGCGCTTCCAAAAGCGATGCTGGCGATGGAGGCGATGGGAGTGCCGCGGAGGATCGTTTCATTCGTCATACCGACAGGGTACAGTTTCAACCTCGACGGAACATCGCTCTATCTTTCACTGGCAGCCATCTTTGTTGCGCAGGCCGCGGGAGTTGATCTCTCCCTCGGTCAGCAAATTGTCATCGTGCTGACCCTGATGCTGACAAGCAAGGGGGTTGCAGGAGTCTCTCGCGCCGCGCTCGTTGTCCTCGCGGGAACTCTCTCGAGCTTTGGCCTGCCATTGGAAGGGGTTGCAGTTCTCCTGGGTGTCGACCAGCTGATGGACATGGGGAGAACCATGGTGAACGTTATCGGTAACTGCCTTGCCACCGTGGTCATTGCCCGATGGGAAGGGGAGTTCAAACCGGTCACCTCGCAATAGTTGCAGCGCCGCCTCTCATTCTTACGATTCCCACGAATTAGAATTCCAATTTTCGAAAGAATTCGTTAGATTATTGCCCCCTATTTCAGGTTCAGTCCCCCGAACGTTAGGTTTCGTTAGAAAGGATTAGAGAGAGACTTATGGAATTGTATCTTGTCTTAGGCATCAGTGTCATTGGACTTCTGTTTGCTGTCTACCTCCTCCGCGATGTCCTGCGCCGAGACGTTGGTACGCCGCAAATGAGGGAAATCTCCGATGCAATCAAGACCGGTGCAGAAGCATTCCTGCGACGCCAAAATCGGACCATCGCTACTATGGCCATCGCGCTCGCAGCACTCATCTACATCCTCTATGCTTTTGTGCGAACTCCCACCGTTCATGATCCTTCAGGACCGGCGGCCCTGGCGTTTTGGACAACGCTCTCGTTTATTCTTGGAGCGGCATGTTCCGTCGCAGCGGGTTACATGGGTATGTGGATCTCCATTCGCAGCAACATTCGGACAGCCTCTGAGGCTACGAAGGGAATGAACGGAGCGCTTCAAACTGCGCTTCGCGGTGGTGCGGTTTCGGGATTTTTTGTCGTTGCCATGAGCCTTCTTGGTGTGGCCGGCTTGTTCGGAATCGTGGACGCCATGGGTATCACAAAAGACGTATCCAAGATTCCTCTTCTCATTGTCGGTTATGGATTTGGGGCGAGCTTTGTGGCCCTCTTTGCCCAGTTGGGCGGCGGGATCTATACAAAGGCTGCCGATGTCGGCGCAGACCTTGTTGGAAAAATCGAGGCCGGAATTCCGGAAGATGATCCGCGCAATCCGGCGGTGATCGCAGACCTTGTTGGCGACAATGTTGGCGATTGTGCAGGAAGAGGTGCCGACCTTTTTGAATCCACCGCGGCTGAAAACATCGGCGCGATGATTCTGGCAGCTGGACTCTATATGTCCAATACCGCGTATTTTGAAAGCATCGGCATGTCGATGGTCGGTGTCCTCTTGTTTCCTCTTGTCGCGAGGGCATTTGGAATCATCGCATCGGCGATCGGCATTCTGGTTGTCAGAACGACTGACCAGGAAGATCCCATGAAGGCGTTGAATCGCGGCTATTATGTCGCGGCGACGCTTGCCATGATCGGTTTCTTCTTCGCGTCGCATTGGCTTCTCGGCACTGAACACTATTTCAACTTCTTCCTCTGCGGCGTCATTGGGGTCTTGACGTCGGTAGCATTCGTTTACATCACTCAATACTACACGGACTATCAGCACCGGCCAGCAATCTTCATCGCTGAAGCATCTCAGACCGGACCGGCAACGACCATCATCGCCGGTCTCGCCGTGGGGATGGAGTCGACGGGACTTCCCGTCCTGGTCATTGGAGCCGCCATTGTGTCAACGTATCTTCTTGGTCAATCCTCCGGTTTGGAGCATGCAGGATTGTTTGGGACCGCCGTGGGGACAATGGGTATGCTCGGAACGGCCGCGTACATCCTCGCGATGGATACGTTTGGCCCGATTACGGACAATGCCGGCGGTATCATCGAGATGAGCCGTCAACCTGAAGAGGTGAGAAAGAGAACGGATCGATTGGATGCGGTGGGTAACACAACGAAGGCATTGACAAAAGGCTATGCGGTTGGCTCTGCCGGACTTGCAGCCTTTCTGCTCTTCAGCGCGTTCTTCGATGAGGTGCGAAACTACGGGTTCGACCTCCGCAGCATAGACCTGTCAAAGCCAGCCGTTTTCGTGGGCGCTATGTTCGGCGCAATGCTGGTAATGGTATTCTCGTCGCTTGCCATTCGCGCCGTTGGACGCGCTGCCTATGCCGTGATCAACAATGTTCGTGAACAATTCCGCCTGAACCCCGGGATCATGCTGGGCACCTCCAAGCCCGACTACGGACAGTGCGTGGACATCGTGACGAAATCTGCCCTGCGCGAAATGGTGCTTCCAGGTCTGCTCGTTGTGTTCATGACGCTCGCGGTGGGAATCGGGTTCCGGTGGCTGTACGTTCTGACCGGAAGCCCCGTTGACGGTGCCACGGGTGCGGAAGTTGTCGGAGGATACCTGATGGTCGCAACAATTACAGGAATCCTTATGGCGTTGTTCATGAACAATGGCGGAGGGGCGTGGGACAACGCAAAGAAGCTCATTGAAACCGGCATGTTTGGAGGAAAACGATCTGAGGCTCACAGAGCCGCTGTGGTTGGGGATACGGTCGGCGATCCCTTCAAAGACACCGCAGGTCCGTCGCTGCACGTCCTCATCAAACTTTTGAGCACCATTACTCTTGTTCTTGCACCGCTTTTCATTTGATGGGACGAGAACACGCTGAACGGTGAGTTCCGCACAATCAAATCGAATTCAATACTACGAAGCCGTCCCTTTTTGAATACGGGACGGCTTCGCTTTTTCTGAGGGGCACTATTCGCTTGTTTCCGACAGCAAAATCAATTAGAATTGACAACATCATACCCTGAAATTCTGCAGCATCCCATTTCCATCATCGAAGGAGGTCCACCGCATGAGTAAAGAGCAATCTGCGTTGTCGCGGCTCCTGGTTACAAAGCCGCTTGATGTTCTCCTGAACGAGTCGCAAGAAACCGGAGAGCATAGTCTGAAACGCGCGCTCGGCCCTGTTAATCTTATCACACTTGGCATCGGTGCAATCATCGGCGCCGGTATCTTCGTTCTGACAGGAGCAGCTGCTGCCAACTATGCGGGACCCGCAATCATGCTGTCGTTCGTGCTTGCCGGTATTGCATGCGTTTTCGCGGGATTATGCTACGCTGAGTTTGCCTCGCTTATTCCCATTGCAGGCTCAGCATACACGTACGGTTATGCGACTCTCGGCGAGCTCTTTGCATGGATTATCGGCTGGGACCTCATCCTCGAGTACGCCTTTGGAGCTGCAACGGTTTCCTCCGGATGGAGCGGATACTTCCTCAGTCTAATGAACGATATCGGAATTCATATTCCTCCAGCACTCACCGCTGCGCCGGGGACAATGCTTGTCCAAATGCCAAACGGCAACTGGGAACATCTCTCAAGGATGTTGAAGACCATCACGGGAATGGGTATCGATCCGACTTCTCTTCCGCAAATGGCTGCCTCTTTTAATTTGGTCGCTTTCCTGGCGATTCTCGCCGTTACAGGGATACTCGTCATTGGAATCAAAGAGTCAGCGAATTTCAATTCGACGATCGTGATAGTAAAAGTTGGTATCGTGTTGGTGTTTATTGCCATCGTGGGATGGTATGTGATACAGAATCCCGAAAAAACCATTTCCCTCAATTGGAAGAACTTCATTCCAGACAATACTGGAGAATGGGGATATTTTGGGTGGTCTGGAATTGCGCGTGCCGCGGGCGTCATCTTCTTTGCCTACATCGGTTTTGATGCTGTTTCTACAGCAGCTCAGGAAGCGAAAAATCCACAGAAAGATATGCCGATCGGTATCTTGGGTTCGCTGGCGATCTGCACCGTTCTGTATATTGTCGTATCAGGATTGGCCACGGCTGTCGTTCCATACTCAAGCCTCAACGTCGCCGAACCCATCGCGGTTGCGATCGATGCGACTGGAGTGAAATGGGGAAGCTACCTCGTTAAAACTGGTGCGGTCTTTGGTTTGGGCACGGTCATGCTCGTCATGCTCCTCGGTCAATCACGCGTATTCTATTCGATGTCGCGCGATGGATTGCTGCCGAAATGGGCCGGCAAAGTGCATCCGAAGTTTCGGACTCCATACATCTCGACGATTACCGTTGGCATCTTCGTTGCATTCTTTGGAGCCCTCCTGCCCATCAATATTCTCGGTGAGCTGGTAAGTATTGGAACACTTCTCGCTTTTGTTATCGTTTGCGCCGGAGTTTGGATTCTCAGGCGGCGGCGACCAGATCTGAATCGTCCGTTCAAAACCCCCTGGGTACCATTTGTTCCGATCATGGGAATCATCGTATCGGGATTGTTGATGGCGAGTCTACCGTTTGATACCTGGTTGCGGCTGATTGTGTGGCTCGTCATCGGCCTCGTCATCTACTTCACGTATGGCCGTTATCACAGCGCATTCAGAAACAAAGAGCTCTTTCCCTGATACTGGATCGCTCCATGACTGAACAACAGCCGACGAGGGAATTCAAGCACGGCCTCGGGCTTCTGGACTCGACGATGATCGTCATCGGATCCATGATCGGATCCGGGATCTTCATCGTCAGCGCAGATATCGCCCGAACGGTCGGATCTCCGGGAATGCTGTTGCTCGTGTGGCTCATCACCGGTCTCATTACGGTGACCGGTGCGCTGAGCTATGGTGAACTGGCCGGCATGATGCCTCATGCTGGTGGTCAGTACGTCTATCTGCGCGAAGCCTACAATCCCCTCGTGGGTTTTCTCTACGGCTGGACATCATTTCTTGTCATTCAAACCGGGACGATCGCGGCAGTTGCCGTCGCGTTTGCGAGATTCACCGCTGTCCTCGTCCCGGGTCTCAGCGAGCAACACATCCTCCTCGAAGTCTTTGGTCTCAGGATCTCTGCTGCCCAGATCCTTGCGATCTTCAGCGTTGCAGTGTTGACGTTCATCAACGCGCGCGGTCTGCGCGAAGGTAAGATTGTACAAAACATCTTCACGACGGCGAAGACCGCCGCGCTCATCGGGCTGATCCTTCTCGGTATTTTCATCGGGCGCAACGCCCACGCAATCGATGTCAACCTCTCAAATTTCTGGACTGCAACCTGGACGCATGTCGCTGACGGCAAGATCGTTTCTGTTGAATCTCTTTCCGGCATGATGCTTCTCGCCGCCATCGCCACCTCGATGGTCGGGTCGTTGTTCTCAAGTGACGCGTGGAACAACATTACTTTCACCGCCGGCGAAGTGATCAATCCAAGGCGAAACATCCCTCTGAGCCTCGCTCTCGGTACGGGGGTTGTGACGGTGCTGTATTTGCTTGCGAACATTGCGTACATTTTGATGCTGCCCGTGGTCGGGACTCCCGGTGCGGCGGATCTGATGGGGAAAGGAATTCAGTTTGCGAGCTCGGATCGGGTGGGAACGGCGGCGGCGACGATGATTTTCGGAGATCCGGCAGCAGTTATCATGGCGGTCCTTATTATGATATCGACCTTTGGCTGCAACAATGGTCTGATTTTGGCCGGCGCCCGCGTTTACTATGCGATGGCAAAAGACGGCCTGTTCTTCAAGAAGGTGGGAACTCTCAGCACGAGATCCGTTCCAACAACAGCGCTGGTCGTCCAGGGTGTTTGGGCAAGTCTCTTGTGCCTTTCCGGGACTTATGGCGATCTGCTTGACTACGTTATCTTTGCGGTGCTGGTGTTCTATGTTCTGACGGTCATCGGGATTTTCATCCTCCGGAGAAAGCGTCCGGATGCAGACCGACCGTATAAGGCATTCGGCTATCCCATCGTGCCGGGCCTCTATGTGCTGTGTGCATCGGCGATAGCGATTGACCTCTTGATTTTCAAAACGCAGTACTCTGGATCCGGCCTGGCCATCGTGTTGCTCGGTATCCCAGTGTTCTATCTCTGGAAACTGTTTTCTGGTTCGAAGCAAGAGGCTCCACATTGAACCTCAAGTACCTGCCAATCGGTAACGACGCTCCCACCGTTGTCAACGCTATCGTTGAGATCCCCAAAGGAAGTCGAAACAAATATGAGTACAACATCGAGCTCGGTGTATTTCAGCTCGATCGGGTGCTTTACTCCTCCATGCACTATCCCGAGGCGTATGGATTCATCCCAAGCACCCTCTACGACGACGGTGACCCGGTTGACGTGCTGATCGTGATCGATCAGCCACTTCAAACGGGAATCATGATTGAAGTGCGGCCAATCGGTATTCTGAAAATGGCTGACGAAAAGGGAACAGACGACAAAATCATTTCTGTTGCCAAACACGATCCGACGTATTCAGCAATCAGGGATGTAAAAGAACTACCGAAGCACACACTCATCGAAATCGAACATTTCTTCACGAGCTACAAAGAACTCGAAGGAAAACATGTGAGGAGCTTCGGCTGGCATGGTGTGAGGGAAGCGCGGCGTGCCATTCAACGGGCGTCAAAGGTCTTCGCGCAAACTGTACAATTGAAGTACAGAGACTTGGAGGAAGACCGATGAAGTCACCGAAGGGTCCGTTTGCCTGAACTGGACGCGGCTGCCTCAAACGAATCGCATCGCGCAGTCGTACGCTTATTCCGCAGAAAATGAGATCGAGTCATGGTTCCGAATGAAGCGTTGTCATTGCTGCTATTCAACATCTTCGTTGTTGCGATGCTTGTGCTTGACCTTGGCGTGTTTCAGCGGCGGGCACATGTAATCGGCATCAAGGAAGCGCTCGGGTGGAGCGCGTTCTGGATTGCCCTTTCAATGATCTTCAACATCGGTCTCTATTTCTGGCAGGGAAGGGAAGCGGCGCTTCTGTTTTTCACAGGCTATCTCATCGAGAAGTCGCTGAGTGTTGATAACCTGTTCGTCTTCCTCATGCTCTTCATGTATTTCAAAGTTCCAGGAAAGTACCAGCACAAGGTGCTATTCTGGGGAATTCTCGGGGCTCTCGTGTTGCGGGGAGCTCTCATCGCGACAGGTGTTGTGCTCATTTCGAAGTTCCATTGGATCCTCTATCTGTTCGGCGCCTTCCTTGTGTTCGCCGGGATCAAGATGGGCTTTCAAAAGGAAACGGCAGAAGTACATCCGGAGCGGAACGTTGCCGTACGGATGTTCAAGAAACTCATGCCAGTGACATCGGAGTATCATGAAGCAAAGTTCTTCATAAAGATTGATGGCCGCCGCCATGCAACGCTGTTGGTGATCGTCTTGATCGTTGTGGAAACGACAGATCTGGTTTTTGCACTTGACTCCATCCCCGCGATTTTCGCGATAACGACCGATCCGTTCATTGTCTATACGTCGAATGTTTTCGCTATTCTGGGTCTGCGGGCTCTCTACTTCGCGCTCGCCGGCATGATGAACCTGTTTCACTATCTCAAAATTGGTCTGTCGGTGGTCTTGGCATTCGTGGGATTAAAGATGTTGCTGGCAGAAGTCTATCCGATCCCGATTGCAGTTGCCCTCGGAGTGATCGGAGTGGTTCTGCTCCTGTCTGTTCTCGCCTCAATCCTCTGGCCAAAGCAAGAAAAGGCCTGAAAAACAAGCTCTCTGGAAGAGCCCGGACGCCGTCCGGGAGAATCTTTGGAGGAGGGGCTCCCGACCCCCGGGCGCAGAATTCACTGCCCCCTTGGCAACCACTGCGCAAAACACTTCCCTTTCAGACTTTTTTGTCATAAATTCGTGCATGTTTTTCTGCGGTGTGCGCCCCAGTGTAACGGCGGCAAGTGACTCGGTTATCCCCCAGTATACTCGTACGTATTGGTGAATGAGAAACTTCGGCTTCACGTGGTTGGTGTTGGATTGTATCATAGTATGTTCTCTGACATTTGTGATGCAAGGCACGGCGTTTGGAAGAACGCGAGCAACGCTGTTGGTGATGCAAGATGCCGATTCGCTCGCGACGTCACGCACTGATTCGCTTATGTCGGCTGCAAAGGACTCAACAAGTGATTCTACGGTACAACGATCTTCGCTGAAATGGTACAGCATGATCACCAATATCCCCGGTGATTGGGTGACGTACTACAAGCAGAAGACACAGCGAACAAGCATTCCGGAATTTCTGGGTCTCGGTGTGCTGACAGCGGGTCTGATCATCACCGACGATGCGACCTACGAGGTCTCTGATAGGTGGTACAAGAATTCAAAGACCGTCAGCGATGTTAGTGATTTCTTCGTCAGCCTGGGTGATGGAAAGTCGCAGTTTGCGCTCGCAGGGGCATTTGCAGCGTATGGATTGATCGGCGGTGATCAGAGGGCGCTGCGCACGGGCAGTCAGATTGTGCAGGCTGTTCTCGCCTCGGGTTCCGTCGTGCAACTGCTCAAGCACATCACGGGGAGGGAGAGTCCATTTGTCCGGTCATCAGCAACGGGGATCTGGAGATTCTTCCCGAACCAACTTGATTATCTCAAGCACGTTCCGGCGTATGATGCGTTTCCGTCGGGGCACATATGCACGGCATTGGCAACTGTCATTGTGATTGCTGAAAACTATCCGGACACCAAGTGGATACGGCCTGTGGGCTATGTGGTGAGTGGGCTCGTCGGTGTCGGGATGGTGAACAGGGGAATTCATTGGTATAGCGATTACCCGCTCGGACTGGCTCTCGGGTACGCTTTCGGAATGATCGCGGCTCATCCTGATGGCATCATAGCAAGTGCTTCAGATGCGAGCAAAACACATGTGAGCGTTGCGCCAACGATGGGCGAACAAGGCGTAGGACTTTCGATGTCGATAGTTTTCTAAGGGCGGAGCGAAACCGGAGAGAGGAATCCATGAACTCTTTGCGTTTGCCAAAACCTGCATGAAACTGACTACCATTTCTGTTATTGTCTTCAGAACGTTCTGTGTCGTTTTCGCTGTCTCGGCAATATCGAGCTCCAGCCTTAGCCAGAACAGGGAGCTGGAACCCGTGCTCTTTGATAACGACTTTCGCCCGATAGCATTACCATTGAACATGGAGCCTGGCCTGAACATCGATATTCTCCGGCAGCAGATTGGTCCTCGTTGGCATACTATGTTCAGCCAGATTCCCAACGACTTCGCTCGGTTTGGTAACCTTACGGTAAGTACACAGAGTATCCCGACCGTTGCAAGTCTAGGGCTGCTTACAATCTCCCTTATGGAAACAGATCATCATTCTTATCGCTCAACTCGCGTGCTTTACAGAAGGTCTGCTACGTTTCACGAGTTCAGCGATTATGCTGTCACGTTAGGAGATGGCAGGTTGCACGCAGGAATTGCTGTAGCGTTCGCGGGATATGGATTGATTGCCGATGATTCAAGGGCTCTGAGGACAGCAAGCCAGACAGTCGAAGCGTTTCTTGCAACAGGCATAACGGTTCAAATCCTGAAGCGTATTAGTGGAAGAGAAAGCCCAATTTGCGCGACACGCAATAGCGGGCGCTGGAAATTCATGCCTCATCCAGGCACGTACGAAAAGAATCAGCCAAGTTACTATGCATATCCGTCCGGTCATATATCCACAGCGATGGCGACGTTGACAGTCATTGCCGAGAACTATCCCCGGCAAAGCTGGATCAAACCCGTTGGATACACGTTGATCGGAGCACTTGGCGTTGGACTGGTAGCCAAGGGGATGCATTGGTACAGTGACCTGCCGTTGGGTATTGCACTCGGCTACGTTTTTGGAAAAACCATTGCAAATCCTGAATCGTCAGAAATTGCTGAAGTCTCCAACGATGGAGGCATAAAGGTCTCTGTCACTCCTTCCTTCGATCCACAAGGGGGAAGCGGCGTTCGCCTTGCAGTGAATTTCTAGGTCTCGTCCATCGAATCTGCTCCCCTCAGTTCCACGCTCGTACTAACGATGTGCGCCTCCCCAACACACTGTAGTGCCGTTTTCTTCTCGCCCTCGGGGCAAACCTCCTGTTCCCCCCACTGAGCCAAGTATGTCGTCCCAGAAAAGTGCATTGTGGTAAACCGTTGAAGAGCAACAACGTGAGCTGCAGGAATTGAATCTTGCGCATGTTCTTGCTACTTTGCTCAAAGATAATGAAGTGAAAAAGGACCATGGCAGATAGGAAAATCGGCACAGTAGTCTACAGGAGAAGCCTCTCACCGATCCTGGCGATTTTTCGTCTGGTGCCGGAAGATGGCATGAACTTTCCAACGTATCGGGCCGGGCAGTATATAGCTCTCCGTCGCGAAAACTGTCGATTGACAAAAAAAATAGTCAGAAGCGACGGACGGATCGAGTACATTCCTGACCTGGATGAACAAGGAAAGCAGAAGCGAGGACCCGTTAGCCATTCCTATTCGATTGCTTCCGCCCCGTTCGAGACCCTGCTTCACCGCTATCTGGAATTCTACGTCATCATGCATCTCGATGACAAAGGCCAGCCCGGGAGGTTCACGGAGTCCCTTTTTCATGTGAATCCCGACGGGGACAATGCGATTACCTATGTCTTTAAGATCGCGGGAGATTTCACTCTCGACAAACATGCAGCGGGCTTTTCAAGCGTCGTCATGGTGGGCACAGGAAGCGGGCTTGCTCCCTTTGCTTCGATGATGAAACAACTGCACTACGAAGCATCACAGGGAAAGACGACGGATGTTCGATACACGCTGATCCATGGAAACAGGGGATACCAGGAGCTTGGGTATCATGACGAGCTGGTGGCTATCGAGGCATCTGAAAAACTCGACTTCGTGTATGTTCCTACGATCAGTCGCCCATCAAAAGATGATCACGATCCTCTGACAGTTGGAAAAGGGCGGGCGAACAATATGCTAAGGCACATCGTTGGCATGCCGTGCAAGGAGGAAGAGGATCTTCAGCGGGAGAGAGCCAGCGGCGCGAATACATCGCACGCGGAGACATCGCTTGCCCGGCTTGTGCGCTCGGCATTACCTCATCATATTTCCCGTGAATCGATACGCGAGAGAATACAACCTGGAAACACCATCATCATTACCTGCGGAAATCCGGAGGGAATGGCTGACATCAAGCATGTCGCCGATGTGCAGGGGATACACTTCGATATGGAAGAGTGGTGAAGCCGGCTCTGCTAAGAGGAGCGGACAGAAACGACTATGTCGTCCCGAAAAGTTTCTATTCGGGACCTTGCTTTTGGACCCCGAGCAGAAGCCTCTCGGGGTGACATGATTTGCGGTGGTGATTTGCCACCGGCCTTTCAAGCTCGAATGAGTTTCAGCTGTGTCGCCATCCGTGCATCAATCTCAATGGTCGTTGGTGTTTCAGCGCTCGTCGAGAGAGACTGATCCGAGTAAAGGGCAAAATGAGCTTTGCCATCATCCGTTGGGAATGAACCATTCACACGATGAGCGACTCCATCCGCATGAAGAAGTGACTGAAACTCCGACACAAGTTCGTCGAATGACCCGCCGATCGGCGAATTGCCCATCAACCCCGCCAGCCTCTTGATGATCTCCACCGTTTGAATCCCGTTTGCAGCATCTCCGATGGCGTGAGTCCTTTGTTGGAGTCCGAACCAGTTGGTGAAGTGCCCATCTGTTTCCATGAACGCCGAAAGTGGCAAGAAAACGTCGGCAGCCTGAGCAGTTTCCGTCAGGAACAAGTCCGCAACAACAAGAAACTCCAGGTTGTTGACAAACTGATGGTACTCCGGTGCCACGGAGGGATTCTCGCCGAAAATGACCGCCGCCCGGATCTTATCCTCGCGTATCTTTCGGCTGATATTCGTGCCGGATGTCTCAAAGAGTTTCTTCAGATCAGTGTTCCAGAGTTTTCCAGCGCTGTCCGCGCGGTGGGAATTTGAAATCGGCACTCCTCCGGGGAGGAGACGATTATCAAATCCTGCCAGACGCATCCCCTCGTTGTTGCACTGATTGGTCATCAAGGCAATGCCTGAGCCGTCAACACCAATCTTGCCGAGACAGAGCATTAATGTTGTTAACGCCCGAAGGTCGTTGGCTGCCCTGTCGATGCGGCTTTCGAGATTGTAATAGGCGACGATCTTCTTCGACGGATCGGCCAAGAGTTCCACCATTTTCCGTATGGCATCGACAGCCACGCCGGTCACAGCAGAAACCTCTGTCAGTTCGTTTTTGGCGAGGCTTGCAAGGACCTGGTCGGCATTGACTGTACGTTCTGCAACAAACTGCTTGTTGATCTTATTCTGACGGATGAGTTCAGCGATCACACCATTCAACAATGTTGTTGCGGTGCCGCGGCGAGAATCTGCCCAAACAGTCGCGTACGGTGCCATGTCAATCTCGCCGGAATTGATGACGATAGCTTTCGTCCCCTTCTTCATATTCCTCTTCATCTGCCATCCGAGCACCGGGTTCTCAGAGGTCGGATTCCCACCGAGGATGATGAGCAGGTCGGCGGAATCAAGTTCGTTTGCACCGACGGTCGAGGCTGTCGTTCCAATCATCGAATCCACGGCGTGATAGTCCGCTTCGTTGACCATCCGGTAGAATGACGCAATGTTATTCGTTTTGATGGCAGAACGTGCATATTTGCCTGCGAGGTACAGCTCTTCGTTCGTCAGCTTTGGTGATGCGGCGACGAGGATGTGGTCAGGGCTGTGGTCCTCGATGACCTTCGCAAGCCCTTTTTGCACGGCTGCAAACGCTTCCTCCCATGAAGCGTCTCTCAGGCGTCCATCTCTGCGGACCATCGGGCGGGTCCACCGAGTGCCGTCAAGGTGATGTTCATACCCGAAACGACCCTTGACGCAGAGTTCTCCGCGATTCGGACCAAGATCAGGTGGCGCTCCGGTAACGTAGAAGAGGTCCGGAGTTTTCACCATGAAGGTGATATTGCAGCCCACCGAGCAGTAATTGCAGACGTTATAGACAGGATCCATCTTCCAGGGGCCGGAACGTCGGAACGGCATTTTCTCGACGAGAGCACCCGTCGGACAAACGTCGATACAGTTGCCGCAGGAAACACAGTTCGTTTCGTGTAACGGCTTTTCCATCGCCGGTTTCACGATGGTGCGGAATCCGCGGTTGACAAATCCCAGTGCCGAAACATTCAGAATCTCGGCGCAGGTGTTCACGCATCGTCCGCAGCGTATGCACTTATTTAAATCGATTTTCACAAATGGATGACGCGTATCGACTTTGTATCGATTGAAAGCGCCTTTGAATCGTTTCTGGTCAACTCCATATTCCGTGCAATAATCCTGAAGTGCGCAGGCGAGTCCGACATCGCATCCGCATTCTGCGCAACGCAGAGCTTCAATTCTTGCTGCCTCATCACCGTAGGCGTGTTCGACTTCATTGAAACCGAGTATACGCTCTAAGACAGGTACCTCATCGGGCTGATTTCGTTTGATTGGCTCAAGAGGCGGAATGTCCTGTGGAGCGAGCTTGTGGAAATTGTCTCTCTTGCTTTCAAAGCGGGGAGTCAACGGCTCAACGATACCTGTCTGGATGTACTTGTCAATGGCCAGGGCTGCCTTGCGTCCGGCAGCAATAGCATCGATAGCATCGGCTGGTCCTGTCACAACGTCTCCGCCTGCGAAGACGCCCGGCCGTGCGGTGTCAAATGTGCCTGATTTCGCTTCGATCGTTTTCCATTTCGATACTTTGATCTTGCCGTCGCCTTCAACACCGCCGAGATCCGCCTCCTGACCGATGGCTGAGATCACCCAATCGCACGTCAATGAGTATTCAGATCCTTTTTGAGGTACGGGTCGACGTCGCCCGCTTGAGTCGGGTTCACCAAGTTCCATCTTGATGCATTCGATGGAACTCATGCGCCCGTTCTCGATATTCACTCGGACAGGGGCGGCTAGAAACTGCATTTCGATCCCTTCGTGCTCAGCCGCTTCAATCTCGATGTGGTTCGCCGGCATCTCATTTCGCGATCGCCGATACAGTAGAATTACTTTATCTGCTCCAAGTCGCAGAGACGTACGCGCCGCATCAATAGCAGTGTTTCCTCCTCCGACGACCACCACCCGACCTTTCACGGGAGGGTTGGTCTTCATCTCAACTTGCTTAAGGAACTCAACGCCGCTGAGGACACCTTCTGCCTCTTCATTTTCGACCTGCATGGGCTTTCCAACCTGTGCTCCCAATCCCACAAAAACAGCTTTGAATCCCTGGTTGAACAAGTCGTCGATCGAAAAGTCTTTCCCAAGCGTCCGGTTTGCGTGAATATCCACACCGAGGTCTGTGATCCACTTGACTTCCTTGTCGAGCACTTCCTTCGGCAGACGATATTCGGGAATACCGTATCGCAGCATGCCGCCCATTGCCGGCAAGGCTTCGAAAATTGTCGGTTGGTACCCCTCAACGACGAGATAGTACGCGCATGTCAGCCCTGCTGGTCCACCACCGATAATTGCGATGCGATTACCGTTTACAGGCTTTACCTCCGGCTGCCACATTTCGCCGATCATGTCCTGGTCGGCGGCGTACCGTTTCAGGAAATCGATGCCGACGGGTTCGTCGATCATCGAACGCCGACAGTTCAGTTCACACTTGCGCGTACACACACGTCCGCAGACTGACGGTAGGGGATTTTTCTCCTTGATGAGAGCAATTGCTTCCTTGAATTTCCCGAGCTGAATGAGGGACATGTATCCCTGTATATCAACGTCGGCGGGGCAATTCAAGCGGCAGGGTCCGAAGCAGTCTGCATAGTGATCAGAAAGCAGGAGTTCGAGACATGTTTTCCGAGCCCGCTTGACCTTCTCCGAGCGGGTATGAATTTTCATTCCCTCACCGACCTTGGAGGAGCAGGCGGGAAACAATCTGCTTTGACCTTCAACTTCGACGACACAAAGGAAGCAGGAACCGAAAGGATGGAGCTTCTCATCGTAACAGAGTGTTGGGATGGTGTCGATCTTCAGGTCCTTGCAGACCTGAAGAATGGTTTTGTCGGGTGATGCAGTGACCTGTTGCCCGTTGACCGTCAGGGTGACCATTGCGTTCCTCAATCTTTTGTTACGGCATCAAACCGACATACCGTGAAACATTTGCCGCATTTCGTACACTTGTCCTGATCAATGACATGGATTTCGCGTTTCTTCCCGGTGATAGCAACCACTGGGCAGGCGCGGGCGCAGACCATGCACCCGGGGCACTTGTCATTGATCGTGAATGTCAGGAGTGCTGCGCAGACATGAGCGGAACATTTCTTTTGTTCGATATGTGTCACGTACTCATCGCGGAAGTACTTGAGCGTTGTCACCACCGGATTCGGAGCGCTGGTGCCGAGTCCGCAGAGGGATGCTGCTTTGATCTGCTCGCTGAGTTCTGTCAGGTTCTCGAGATCCGCCATTGTTCCTTCGCCCATCGTGATGCGCTCGAGGATTTCCAGCATCCGTTTCGTACCGATGCGACAGAACGTGCATTTCCCGCACGATTCCGCCTGCGTGAAGGTTAGGAAGTACTTCGCGACGTCCACCATGCAGGTGGTTTCGTCCATCGCGATCAAACCGCCGGATCCCATGATGGCGCCTGTCTTTGGAATCTGCTGGTAGTCGATCGATGTATCGCTCATCGTCGCTGGTATGCATCCACCTGACGGGCCGCCCATCTGAACTGCTTTGAATTCCTTATCATTGACGATTCCGCCACAGACATCGAAGATGAGCGATTTGATGGAGATGCCCATGGGGACTTCGACAAGCCCGGTGCGCTTGACCTTGCCGGCCATCGCAAACACTTTGGTCCCTTTGCTGTCGGCCGTTCCGTAGGCCGCGAACGCAGCGCCGCCATGGTTGATGATCCATGGGACGTTCGCGAAGGTCTCAACATTGTTGATGTTTGTCGGTTTTCCCCAGAGTCCGGAATTAGCAGGGAAGGGAGGGCGGATCCGAGGCATGCCGCGTCGTCCCTCGATGGAGGCCATCAGAGCGGTCTCCTCGCCGCAAACGAATGCTCCAGCACCCTCCTTCACGGTGAGGTCAAAGTTGAATCCTGAACCAAGGATGTTCAGTCCAAGGAACCCTTTCTTTCGTGCCTGGCCAATCGCTTGCCGCAAACGGGTGACGGCTTTTGGATACTCAGCACGGCAGTAGATGTAGCCTTGATCAGCGCCAATCGCAAAGCCGGCAATGATCATTCCCTCGAGAACAGCATGAGGGTCGCTTTCGAGGACGGACCTGTCCATGAATGCTCCCGGGTCCCCTTCATCCGCGTTGCAAACGATATATTTCTTTGTCCCGGCCGCGGCGCGTGTCAATTTCCACTTTGTTCCCGTAGGGAATCCTGCTCCTCCGCGACCTCGCAAGCCGGAAGTGATAATCTCGTTTACGACGACGTCTGGAGTCATCTCGGTCAGGACCTTCTTCAGCGCCACGTATCCTTCGTGCTCGATATATTCTTCAATGGAACCGGGGTCGATTTTGCCGCAGTTTCGCAGCACGATCCGGACCTGATTTTCAAAGAAACCGACTTCTTTGTTTTCACCGGAAACCAGCCATTCGTCGATGGGCTGATTGTTCATGACGTCCTGTTCGACGATCTTCCCAACGCGGTCCGGAGTGACGTCACCATAAAGACGAGCCGTATCATTGCCATTGGAGATCTCAACGAGAACTTCTCGATAACACATTCCGATGCAGCCGGTTTCCTTCAGAAGGAATGCATCGGGGCGTTCTTTGAGCTCGTCCTGGAATGCTCTGTAGACTTTCTCTCCGCCTGCAGAGATGCCACACGTTCCTAATCCTACCGATACCGTTTTCATCAAGGCCTCATTCTTCGGTTGCTTTTGAGACAGAGCCTACACGGCGTTTCTCTTCCCGAACGACCTTCCGGACTTTGTTCGATTCCAGTCGACCGTGCGTTTGGCCATTGACGGTCATGACCGGAGCGAGCGAGCAGCATCCAAGACAGGCAACCGATAGCAAACTGAAATTTCCGTCATCCGTGGTTTCGTCGTATGTGATCTGCAGCTCATCCTGAACGATATCGTACACGCCTGTTGCTCCGTTCACGTGGCAGGCTGTACCGTTGCAGATCTTAATGATGTTCTTTCCAAGCGGTTTGGTGCGGAACTGCGCGTAGAATGTGACGACGCCGTAGATCTCCGCAGCAGGAATGCCGGTCACATGGCTGATGTGATCGATGACCTTCTCTGAAACGTAGCCATACGTATTTTGCGCTGATTGCAGCAGAGGAATGAGGGCGCCGGCGTGACCGTCATACTTCCACAGGTCAACGTTGAAGGGCTTGAATTCATCCGTGAGTTGTTCTGCCATGATCGGGACTCAGATTTGTTTCAGATTGATGACGCGGTCTTGCTTCACACGGAGAACGCCATCGATTGGTCGAATCTGGTTGTTGACCATGCGATCGATGGATTGAAAGTTGTCGCCGCTGATGACGGCAACGAGTTCATTGCGGTCTTGCATCCGCGAACAGAAAATGACCTGCGCCAACGCTTTGATTCTGGATTGGACGTCCGCCAGTTTGTCAGCTTCCACCTCAAGAAACAGAAAAGAATGGGAAAGGGCGAGCTCGCACACAAGCTTTGCGCCGTCGTCGGTGAGATCGAACACATACAATTCATCGATACCGGGGAGATTGCGAAATTGCGCGGGCAGCGCTGACGCCGGGGTTTTGATCAATGCCACGAGGTCAACATGGCCGTCGACAGCATTCCAGCAATCGACGAATTCCGAGTGCTCGAACACTTCAGCGGTAGGGATAAGTCGCTCAGGATCAGAGAGACGAGCAAGAAGAAGAGCTCCGCTGCTCATGACAAGTTTCCTTTCAGAAGAATGCTGACTCGGTAGTCCTGCTCCCGACGAATGGACACGGGGATGGCGTGGAAAAAGGGATTGGGCCGAGTCTACAGAAGCTCTCCGTCGTCTCTGATGCAATTCATCGGACAAATATCCATAGCCCGACGGACGTCATCTTCCTCCCGCGCGTCGGCAGGTTGCTGATAGACGTAATAATAGGAGGAGTCGTTGCTATACATAAAATTCTGCAAAGCATAGGAGAAGCAAATGCCACATCCATTGCACGCGCTCGTCACATAGTACCTGCCTATGATATTTTCCTGAAGCCTGACTGAGACTGAGGACATAGAGAGTCTCCCTGTGCTTGAAAGTCAAAAAGCCTTATGGCACAATAACTTGGCAAGGATTGTGCCACGGAAAAGGGGCGTACACGGATGGATTTTGCAAATCTCTTGGCTCCCAATCGGGCAAAAAGGGGGTATGTTCTCATTCCTGACAACGATGTTCCAGAATATGAAAGCATTAGGGTTGTTGAGGAATTCAACAAAAACGCCGGTCTCCCTTTTGCAGGAGGACCGGCGCGCAGAACGGTGTCGGTGGGGCGGAGCTACATAGCCGCGAGAGCCTGTTGGAGGTCGCGGATAATGTCTTTGGGTTTCTCCAAGCCGATGGAGAGCCGGATTCCGCCCGGATCGATTCCGCGTTTCAACTGTTCATCGGGAGGTATGCTCGAGTGCGTCATGGATCCCGGATGTTCAATCAACGTCCGTATGTTCCCCAGGCTCACAGCCAGCGTCATCGTGTAGGAGTTGTCAGCGATGTAGTTGACCATGCGGTCGGCTTTTCGATGGCGTTCAGCAGGAGTTTTTCCCTTTGGAATGAAGTACAACAATACACCCGGTGTAAACTCTCCGTCGTAGTTTCGCATCTGTTGTTTGGCGATGCTACGTTGCTTGAATGAATCCAGGCCGGGATAGTTCACCACGCCGATCCGCTTGTCCCGCTCAAGAAACTCTGCCACCAGTTGGGCGGTTTGAATCTGCTGCCTGAAACGCACGGCGAGCGATGGCAACCCGTAGACCAGAATGGGCCAAGCACTTTTCGAACTGAGGACGCCGCCGAAATCCTTTCGGTACAGCAGCAGTTGATCATAGCTCCATGAAGGTCCGACAACTACCCCGCCCATATCTGTACCAAATCCGAGGATTCCTTTTGTGAGTGATTCGACGACAAAATCAACCCCATGCTCCAGAGGTCGCTGACAAAACGGGGTGGCGAACGTATTGTCAACTGCCACGAACATCCGATTTGCCCGCGCCCGGTTCCGATTGTACTGTCTCGCGATCCCGACGACGGTTTCGATATCAATGAGCTCCATCGTGGGGTTGACGGGGGTTTCAAAGTACAGAAGACGCGTGCGCGGTGAGATTGAGTTCACAAGAACCTTCTTGTCATTGAAATCGACCCACTTCACTTTAATGTTGTATCGGGGAAGCCAGTTCTTGAAAAGTGAGTACGTGCAGCCGTACAGCATCCGATGGGCGACGATTTCGCTGCCGCTGCCGAGAAGAATGCCACACAACGCTGATTCGGCGGCCATGCCTGTGGAAAACGTCACTGCACATTCGCCATGCTCGGCTGTTGTGAGATTCTGTTCAAGGAGATCCTTATTCGGTTCTCCCAAGCGGTCGTAGATGTAGATTGGTGCTTTCGACTGGACCTGGAAATCTCCAGCGTGATGAGCGAACTCGATAAATCCTTTAGCTCCACGCTTTGTCGTCGACAGCCGGAACGTTGATGATGAAGAGATAGGGGGAATAACATGGTGACTGTAATCCCATTTTGGGGTGAACGATTCTCCCCAGATGAGACGAGTCTCGGGGGCATACGTACCTTTTGCAACCCGTCGACTCTTAGGTGATGCTTTCTTCTTCATCGCAATAGCCTTTTCAGGATGTTTTCAATGATGAAGCAAAGTCGCGGAGGATTGCCGACAAATCGGGGGAGCCTATCTCCTCCAATTCATAGAAAACCCTGACCGCTGGTTTATTCATCTTTATGATACGCTTCAAGTTGATGGGTGTACCGATGATGACGGTGTCGCAGGGTACTTTATTGATCGTCTCTTCGAGATCCTTCACCTGTTTGTCGCTGTACCCCATGGCTGGAAGCAGGACGCCGATTTCCGGGTAGGTTTCAAACGTTTTCTGGATCTCGCCCGTGCAATAGGGCCTTGGGTCGACAATCTCGCTGGCCCCAAATTTTCTGGCTGCGACCGTACCGGCGCCGAATTTCATTTCGCCGTGGGTCAAGGTCGGTCCATCCTCAATCACGAGAACTCTCTTGCCGGTAATGAGTTCGCTCTGTTCGGTATCGACCGGCGAAGCGGCCTCCATAATATGCGCTTTTTTGTTCACTTTTCGAATATTTTCGCGAAGTGCAAAGACTGACTGTGAATCGGCTGAATCGACCTTGTTAATGATGACGAGGTCCGCCATCCGAAGATTGGTTTCACTGGGGTAGTATGATAGTTCGTTGCCCACGCGTAGGGGATCTGCGACGACGATGGAGAGATCGGGTGTGTAGAAGGGCGTATCGTTGTTGCCGCCATCCCAGAGAATGATGTCAGCCTCCTTCTCGGCCTGGTCGAGTATAGCCTTGTAGTCGACCCCTGCGTAGATGATGGTGCCGTTGACGATGTGAGGCTCGTACTCTTCCATTTCCTCAATGGTGCAACGGTTCTTCTGAAGGTCCTCAATCGAAGCAAAACGCTGAACTTTCTGAGCTTCGAGATCCCCGTATGGCATGGGGTGTCGGATCGCCGCGACCTTGAATCCCATGTTTTGCATCAAGCGGGCGACTTTCCGGCAGGTTTGGCTCTTTCCGCTGCCGGTACGGACTGCGCAGACTGAGATGACGGGCTTGGTGCTCTTGATCATCGTTCGGCTTGCGCTCAAAAGCTTGAAATGTGCTCCTGCTTTCGACGCGCGTGAACCGAGGCTCATCACATGTTGATAGGTAACATCACTGTACGAAAACACGACTTCCTCAACCTGATGTTTCTGAATCAGGTCTTCTATCTCCCTCTCCTCATAGATTGGGATTCCGTTCGGATACAGCTTGCCGGCAAGCGCAGCAGGATACTTTCTTCCTGCGATGTTGGGAATTTGTGTTGCGGTGAATGCGACGATGTCGTAACTCTCATTGTCGCGATAGATGACATTGAAATTGTGAAAATCACGTCCTGCGGCACCGATGATAATTGTTTTGATGCGTTTCAATTCTGCCATACAAGTTCCTTCTCAGCGATCGATGTGCGTGTGTTCGTGGTTGAGGATGTCAATACACTGTTGATTTGTTCAAACGCCCAATCGATTTCGTCCTTCGTGATGACAAGCGGCGGGGCGATACGAATGACGCACTCATGCGTTTCTTTGCAGAGCACACCGCGGTCCTTGAGCGCCTCGCAGTACGGGCGTGCGGGTTCGTCGAGCACGAGACCAATCCAAAGCCCACGGCCACGTACGTGTTTGAGATGTGAGCTGCTGATCGTGCGCAGCCTTTCCATGAAGTAGTGCCCAAGTTCGTACGAACGTTGGACAAGATTTTCCTCGACGATGACACGGAGCGCGGCGCGTGCAGTCGCAGCTGCAAGAGGATTTCCACCAAAGGTGGAACCATGGTCGCCGGGCTGGAAGACGCTGAGAATGTCGCGATTCGAAAGCACAGCAGAAACCGGATAGAAGCCGCCCCCGAGCGCCTTGCCGATGATGACAACATCTGGTCGGATATTCTCGTACTCGAATGCAAAGAGCTTTCCGCTTCGCCCGAGTCCGGACTGGATTTCGTCGGCGACAAGGAGGACATTTTTCTCCTTGCATAAACGGGCTGCCTCGTGCAGATATCCTTCCGGCGGCACAATAATGCCGGCTTCACCCTGGATGGGTTCTACGAGAAAGGCGGCTGTATTGCGGTTGATCTTCGATTTCAGATCTGCGATGTCTCCATAGCGCACGATCGGGAAGCCCGGCGTGTATGGGCCGAAACCGAAGCGGTATTGATGATCGGTGGAAAAACTGATGATCGTTGTGGTGCGGCCATGAAAATTTCCCGCAGCGCAGATGATCTCT
>JAPLFP010000131.1 GCA_026390585.1 Ignavibacteriales bacterium
GCCGGCGAAAAGGTCTGGCGTGCACAGATTTCGGCCAGCGGCCTTGGAACCCCTGAAACCTACTTCGATTTCGCAGCGGCGTACCCGACCAATTCGGCCCTTGCGATTACTTTTTCTTCTGATGGAATTTTGTATATTGGGACAGACTCTCCGGACGGGCTCGTTGTTGTGAATCCCGACAAGAGCTACAGCGTTCCCTTCGCTGCTTACAAGAGCCTGTATAGCCCCTCGTTCCTCTCTCTCGCATGGGGTGCTGCAGACGATCTCTATGCGAGTTCCACCGCCGGCGTTCTGATGAAGATCACCGTTCGGGGAAAGAAGAGTGCGCCTTATTATGGAAGCACATTATAGATTTCTTATTTGGATTGTGTTGCTAGATAAACCTTCACCATTAATCGACTATCGGACCACGAAAGGGAGGTGATTGATTCACTTCAACAGTAACTGTCTGCTCCTAGACTGCTTCAAAACAACAAACCAATTACTCATAGGAGGCACGATGATGAAAAAGCTACTCTTCTTGACAATTTGCCTGGTGCTGGTAGTCGCTGTCGGCGCGGAAGCACAGTGGAAGTTCGCGAAGTACTTTCCCGACACCGTCACCTATCCGATAAAGAAATGGACTACCGGTGTAAACAATGGAATCGCTATTGACCCGGCAGGTAAGATATGGATTCAGTCGTTCGCGTACGATGCTACCGTCGATAGCATTCAGAGAACTGGCGGCGCATGGTTGAAGACGGGCGTAATCCTGGTTTTCAATCCAAACGGGACCCCAGTCTCGTTTTCGCCCATTAAGTATCTCACAGGCAAGGACCAAACTGGAGCCGCTGTGAGCGACACACTCGATGGCAGTGGATACGGTTTGAGCACGGATCCGTCGACGGGAAACATACTGTCGGTAAAATGGAGCTCCAGGTTATGGAAGATCGATTACAAGACAGGAAAAGGAATTACCAGAATTGCCAGTCCGATTCCCGGCTACACGAGCTCGCTCGGAACTGCGATGGCAGACAATTTCGGTGAGGTCTTCATTGCTCCCGTGGTTCCTGGAAACGCAGTAGGTATTCTCAATCCCGATTTCACTGCTGCCGGAACGGTGACGAATGCTACCGGAGGTTATGCTCGCGCGTGCGCCGTGTCGGGCGATGGAAATGACGTCTATGTCCCCTTGTTCGACAAGCTGAAGATCATGGTCTACCACAGCGACAATGGCTCACTTGGACCATACGTGGTGAAAGATTCCATCCTCGGTTTCGCCGCCGAGACTCTGGTTTGGAATCCCAAGACCGGTCATCTCTGGACGACAAGCGGCAACACCACCTCTGGATTGCCGACTGCACCGTATCAGGCCTACGAATGGTATGGCATCGACGTGAAAACGAAGAAAGTCGTCGATAGCATTGCGTTGTACGATCCCCTCATCCCGAAGTACGGTACAGATCCTCGTCCTCGTGGTATCGCCTTCACGAAGAACGGTGACACGGCCTACGTGGCATGTTTCAATGGCACGATGGCTTCCTGGGTTCAGATATATACCAAGGGCACAACGTATGTTGAGCCTGTGAAGGGCGTCGTCCCGACGGACTACACGCTCTCCCAGAACTATCCGAACCCCTTCAACCCGTCAACCCAGATCAGCTTCTCCATTACCAAGTCTGGCACGACCACATTGAAGGTGTACGATCTGATGGGACGCGAGGTGTCTACGCTGGTGAACGAAACGCTTGTTCCGGGTGCCTATAGCGTGAAGTTCGATGCGACGAACCTGTCTTCCGGCACATACCTCTATGTTCTGACGTCTGGCGGCAACAGGCTGACGAACAAGATGTTACTCCTCAAGTAACCACTACAAAAGAGGAGTAATCCCGCACGTCCCGCTCTTGGATTCCGCATATGAGCGGGATTCAAAGAGCGGAATTTTTGGCGGGAGTGTTGCTGAAGTAATAGTTTCGAAATCTCAAGAGCATCCCGGCTGCATAAGTCGGGATGCTTTTTTATGTACGGTGGTGAGGAAGGTGCCCGAGCAAAGGAGTCATTGCGAGCGTTTTGTGCGAAGCGACTTCTTCTGTCATCCCCGCTCGCTGTAAGCGGGGATCCAGAACGTGAACTGCATCCGCGACGTGCAAATGTAGAGCCCAGTCCTGGATTCCCGATAGAAACATTCGGGAATGACAAGGTTTTGGTTTGATTGTCCCGCTTCTGTCCCGCTTTCCCGGATCCCGCTACTGAGCGGGATCCAAGAGCGGGAGATTCCGCTCATAGGCGGGATTCCAAAGAGCGGAACTTCGTCGTCCCCGAAAGAAACGGCGGGACTCCTCGCAATGACTGTTGTGCGGTGAGCGGGGCGATCTTCCGAAGGTTGTGGGGGAAACAAGACACGAAAAACGATCAGAGCGCAGCTAAGAGTGATGCCCACCGCGACAGCACTCTCTCTTAGCCGCGCTTAACAAACTCACTCATCCCGAGATTGTCGAAGGCTGCAACGAGCTTGAATCAGTCTGTTCGACCCAAAGCCAAGGGCAGGCTCCGATCGCACGAAGCGCTCACTTCGCTCAGGCTGACGGGGGCCTTTTGGGTGCGACGAAGAAAAAGAAAACGTCACCCTGAGCGCAGCGAGTGTCGTTTGCGAGCGAAGACGAAGGGTGTCCCG
>JAPLFP010000313.1 GCA_026390585.1 Ignavibacteriales bacterium
GCTCTTCCGATCTGTTCTGGCGATATCGCTGTATGTATTCATCCGTCGTATTGAACGTCGACAATCTAAGGGAGTTCAGTAACTCCCAATTTTCAAATCCAAACCATCAGAGGAGGATGCTCATGCCCACTCGTTTTCTCACCTTGCTTTTGATTCTTGTGCTCGCTGTTGGGTTCTCAGCGCAGGCGGACGCCAACAAATACGTCGGCGTCAAGCAGTGCTCAATGTGCCACAAAGCAGATAAGACTGGCAACCAGTTCGCGATCTGGCAGAAGTCTGCTCATGCCGGAGCCTACAAGACGTTGACTGGTGAAAAGGCAGCAGCAATTGCAAAAACCAAGAACATCAAGAATGCCGCTGAAACTCCAGAGTGTCTCGAATGCCACGGCGCAGTTGATGCCAAATTGGTAGGCACATACGATGTAAAAGATGGTGTCCAATGCGAAACCTGCCATGGACCAGGATCTGCGTACAAGACCATGGCAACGATGAAGGACAAGGCGAAGGCCATTGCCGCCGGCTTGCATGAATTCAAAGATGCAGCAGCAATCGAAAAGTTCTGCAAGACCTGCCATAATGAGAAGAGCCCGACGAACAAAGCGTTCAAGTTCGCAGAGTACTGGGCAAAGATCAAGCACACGGTGCCAAAGCCCTAAGCTCTCTCGTTTTCGTTTGAATTCTCTTGCACGAAGTACCGGGGATGCGGCGCTGAGATGAGAATCTGAGCGCCGTCTGCCCAGTCCGAAGCTGCAAAGGGGGAGGTTTTCGAATGGACCGACCCACTGTCCAGAGATCCCTTGAAGTATGGCTCTTCATCGCCGTCGCTGCGACGATGAATGGTATGTTTCGGAGCCTGTTTCTCGTCCCCAGGCTCGGGGATCATATGGCTCACGTGCTGAGTGTTTTGATACTGATAATAGTAGTTCTTCTCTCTTCGTCAGTCTTGGTCAATAGGATCTTGAGGGAGTATGCAAACAGCGATTTGTTTCTTATCGGAATCCTGTGGGTCGTGTTGAGTGTAGGTGTCGATTTTGTTTTTGAGTACTACTTGTTGAAAGTGCCCTGGACGGCAATTCTTCATGACTACAATTTGTTCTCTGGCAGGATTTGGATCTGTGTCCTGACGACAGAGTTTTTCGGTCCGTGGTTCATGGCGACTGACAAGCGGTAGTGTCCCGGGATGAAGTGTTTCTCTGACGCACCGGACACCGGCAGTACTCTCTATTCATTCCTTCATCATATAGCGCCTGTGATATTGTCTTAATCACATTCTCTTTACTGAATCACTATGAAGAAACTCATTGCTCTGACCGTTCTGGTCGTTCTTTCCGTTTCGGGCGTTTACGCTCAGAGGTTGCAGGCACGTTTTGTCACCTCTGCGTATGCCTGGGAGCGCCAAGACACGATCGGCAAATCCTCGCAGCATTTGTATGGGTTTGAAACGATGCAGCTTTCTCTCTCGGGAGAACAGCTCTCGTTTCACACGTACCTCCAGGGCTTCAACGATTTCGCCGGCCCTCTCAGCAACAACCCGACGCTGCGGCTTTACAACTTTTATTTCAAATGGGCGAACATTGGCAATATGGTCGATGTGAGTCTCGGACGTCAAGCTATATTTGCCGGCGTGGGGAACGGCACCGTCGATGGCGGCCTTGCGTCAGTCAAGTTCTTCGATTCACGCGTCAAGCTGTCGGGCTATTACGGGGCCCTGCCTGCTGAACGCTACGAGGCGAGGCTGATCGATAATACTGACAAGAACTACATGGCAGGCGGGCAGCTGTCGGCTTCGCCTCTCGATTTTGCACAGTTCTCAGTCAGCTATATGCAGAAAAACATAAAGCCGGAGACGTACTTTAGCGTTCGACGGGATTCCTTATTCAATCCTTATACGGTTGAAATTACACCCACAGCGACAGCGGAAGAATACGTCAGCGGTGACGTGAGCTTG
Organism: Ignavibacteriales bacterium; assembly: GCA_026390585.1. Lineage (GTDB taxonomy): Bacteria > Bacteroidota > Ignavibacteria > UBA10030 > UBA10030 > UBA9647. Next base: position 1,949 of record JAPLFP010000313.1, read on the forward strand.
GAATACAAGGACCTGGCCTCGGGCTATCTTCGTTATGACTATGATCTTCTTCTCGACAAGAATTCGCGCTTCCAGTTCTTTACACGCATCAAACCCTTCCAGTCTCTTGACGTCAAAGTCCTGCAGCCGCTCAGCCTGACAGGTGAATACCTCCAGCGCGAGCCGCGCCTGTTGTTCAATTCGATTTTCTCGGTCTTTGCGTTCAACACGCTGAAAGAATATGAAGTCGGAGCCGAGTACGCGCTCGGCAGTGATTGGCAGGTGTTTGCTAAGTATGGTGACATATCCTACAATGATGGTGACTCACACCAGATGACTCTGGGTGTGAATGGAAACCACGTTTCCTTCAGTGTCACGCGGGATGACGGGAATGGCGGCGAACTGAGTGCAGCATCACTCAGTCTCGGCTATCCGTTTTTTGAGAGCAAACTCACACCGACGCTGATGCTGAGCTATGCGCACTACAAGCTGAGTGAGTATTCGAACAACCTCGATGACGCACTGAGCCTCTCTATCGGTGCCGTCTATCGGCCTGTTCGCGTGCTTTCGGTCGATGCTCAGGCACAATGGATCCAGAACAGAATCTATAACAACGACATGCGACTGTTCATCAGGGTCAGTTATCTCCTTAGTCAACAACTTGGAATCTTCTAACAAGAATCCTATGCTCATGGCAAATCATCTATACCATCGAACCGTCAAACGGCTCGCGTCGGGTTTCCTCCTCGGTGTGGTCTGCATTCTTGCCTTCACAGTGATCAGTTCGTCACGAGAGGTGAGTCAAACACAGCAGAAGCCGAGCAGTGTCAAGTTCTCTCATCGATTTCACGTCAGGGATGCGGGTGTTGCCTGTGCCGATTGCCATACGGCGGCACCAACGAGCAAGCTCGCCTCGGACACTCTTCTTGCGAAGCATGAGCAGTGTCAGAGTTGCCACGAGGAGCAGCTGAACTCGAAGTGTGTTTTCTGCCACACGAATGACGATCCCTCGACGTACACGGCGACCGAGTTGCCAAAACGAAATCTCGTGTTCTCCCATGAGGCACATGTGAATGGTCAGAAGCTCGAATGCGAGAAGTGTCACACGGGCGTGGACCAAGCCGAGATCGGGATCTCAGTTCACATTCCCGCTATGCCTACCTGTAACACATGCCACAACGACGTCAAGGCTTCCAATGCCTGTGAAGTGTGCCATGTCGACCTCGCTGCGCTTCGACCACGGGAGCACAATCGTACAAATTTCGTGCATGAGCACAAGACCATCGCCCGCCTATCGACTGCAACATGTGCAACCTGTCATATGCAGGAAACGTGCGCCGACTGTCATAACGGTTCGGACCTTGTGCGCGTAGATCTTACGGGCAAGGACCTCGCCTCTCCGAGGTCGCCGCGCATTGCAGCGACCGATCGCGGCCAGGGATTGAAACTGACTAAAATCCATGACTTGAACTTCAAATTCACACACGGAATCGCAGCCTCGAAGAAGGGGACCGAGTGTCAGACCTGCCATGAGCAGCAGACTTTCTGCGCCACCTGCCACAATGCGGGCGGCAATGTCAATCAGACGAGACTCTTGCCGCAGTCCCATCAGCAAGCGGGATTCATCACGTTTGGGGTTGGGAGTGGTGGCGGGTTGCACGCAAAACTGGCGAAGCGGGACATTGAGAATTGCGCGGCATGTCATGATACCCAGGGAGCCGACCCCGCATGTATTCAATGCCATATGGATTCTGACGGAATCAAGGGAACCAACCCGAGGACCCACGAACCAGGTTACATGAATGGCGTTCACGGTTCCTGGCATTCCGATCCCGGTGCGACATGTTATGTCTGCCACACCGACGCCAATGCGCGGGTAGGTGGAGTCAAAGGGCAGAAGTTCTGCGGCTACTGTCATAGGTGAGCGAAAAACCATGAGAACAAAACAAACACTTTCCATCGTCATCGCCGCACTTCTTCTGCTTGTGACTTCTTTGCTCACATCGTGCAGCGAGCTCAAAACAAACCTGCCGCCCGCGACATCCAATAGTCTTCAGGTGCATGATGACAACTGGGATAACAATCCCGCCTCATCCTCCTTCCATGCATGGAGCAAACTACGCAGGGGGAGCGATCGCGAATGTGACCTGTATGCGCTCGGGTTGTCACGCTGATGCTGCGAGCGCGCCGCGATCACCGGAATCGTGCAACACTTGTCACGGTGATTTCACTGCTTCCGCGAGCAACCTCCTGGCCAGCGCTCCACCAAAGAGCGTCACCGGTGGGACAGCAACAACAGCTCGAGGGGTTGGTGCTCACCAGAAACATCTGGTGACAAACATCGTTGGCGTTGCTGTGAAATGCCAGGAGTGCCATACCGTCCCGACTCAACTCTCCTCACCCGGGCACCTTGGGACATTGCCTGCCGAAGTCGCTTTCAATGGCCAACTTGCCCTTCTACCGACGGCTGGCGGGACACTCGTTCCGAAGCCTTCCTACGATCCATCCACTCTGAAGTGCAACAACACGTACTGTCACGGAAACTGGAGACTGAGGAAAGCGACGTCCATCTCGACCTCCCAGTTTGCCTACACCGATTCTGCGATGGTCGGGTTGAACTTCTCGCCCACCTGGACGAATGGTCCTGCTGATGGGTCATGCGGCAGTTGCCATGGGATACCCCCCAAAGGACATATTGCTGTTTCGCTGTCGACGTGCGGCACCTGTCATTTTGGGATCGTCAGCACTGACGGCAAGATTATCGACAAAGCAAAACACATCAACGGTAAAGTCAACGTCTTTGATCAGGAGTATGCATTCTGATCAGGGCTGACATTCCGGTGCTTCAATTCGAACCATGCATTGCAAGGGAGGAGCAGAGGAGAATATGGTAGGGGTT
>JAPLFP010000327.1 GCA_026390585.1 Ignavibacteriales bacterium
GGAAACCGACGATGCAGCAAAGAATTTCTCAATGCCTCGGATTGGGGATAAGGCCCCTGCCTTCAAAGCTGTCACGACTCAGGGCGAAATTAATTTTCCAGAACAGTATTCGGGGAGTTGGGTTATTCTGTTCAGCCACCCCGCCGACTTCACACCTGTGTGCACGTCGGAGTTCATGACGTTTGCGTCCATGGAAGGTCAGTTCGCCAAAGCAAACTGCAAATTGGTGGGACTTTCCGTGGATGGCCTTTACAGTCACATTGCCTGGCTGCGCACGATAAAGGAGAAGATTGAGTACAAAGGCATGAAGAATGTTGAGGTCACGTTCCCGTTGATAGAAGATATCACGATGGAGGTGGCGAAGAGGTACGGGATGATCCAGCCGGGCGAAAGCTCCACGAAAGCGGTGCGTGCTGTGTTCGTTATTGACCCTAAGGGAATGATCCGCGCGATCATATACTACCCATTGAGTCTGGGGAGAAACTTCGATGAACTCTACCGCGTGATCATTGCGCTCCAGACAGCCGACGCATTCTCTGTTGCGACACCCGCTGACTGGCGTCCGGGCGACGATGTGATTGTTCCTACGGCAGGATCGTGTGGTGTTGCCAAGGAGCGCATGGAAAACAAGGAGGACATGACTTGCTATGACTGGTTCTTCTGTACGAAGAAGATTGACAAAGAGAAGGTGTTGAGCACCGTTTTGAAGAAGTGAGGTGCGATTGACTAATTCATGAAAACAAACAACAAGGATGAATAAGAAGGGTTGGAAGATATGGATACCACGAACATTAAAGTTGCATTCGTCACTGATGACGGAACCACGATCAGTCAGCATTTTGGGCGAGCCCGCTACTACGAAGTTCTCACGGTTGCCAACGGGGCCGTGACGGATCGCGACCGCCGGGAGAAGGCAGGGCATCATACATTTGCCGGGGGAGACCATGAGCAGGAGCATCATGGACCCGGGCATGGCCTGGACGAACATTCGCAAGGGAAACATCGCACGATGACGGAAAACGTAATGGACTGCCAGATTCTGGTCGCCCGCGGGATGGGGTTCGGCGCATACCAGCATATCACAGATGCCAAACTCAAGCCGATCATTACCCATACCCAGAACATTGATGATGCGGTCCGCGAAATCATCAGCGGCACGATCGTTAATCATGAAGAACGATTGCACTGAAGTGCCACGGTCGTATTGATTCCGTGACTCAAGGCCATTGGAGGTGCCAGATGTTTGTGCCGCAAAGGATCTTTTTCACCAAAGGCGTCGGCCGCCATAAGGACTATTTGCAGTCGTTTGAGCTGGCCCTTCGGGACGCCGGGGTTGAGCGATGCAACATGGTGTCTGTCTCCAGTATTTTTCCTCCGAAGTGTCGTCGGATCACAAAAACTGAGGGGGTGAAACTCCTGGAGCCCGGGTCAATAACTTTTGTCGTGATGGCCCGCAACGCCACGAATGAACCCAATCGTCTTGTAGCAGCCTCAATCGGGTTTGCCCAACCTGTTGATGATTCAGCATATGGATATCTGTCAGAGCATCATTCGCTGGGTGAGACGGATGAACGCGCGGGCGATTACGCTGAGGATCTCGCGGCATCGATGCTCGCGTCCACATTGGGCATTGAGTTTGATCCGGAACTTGCATGGGACGAGCGTGAAAAATACTATAAGATGAGCGGGAAGATTTTGAGAACATTTAACATTACACAATCAGCGGAGGGGAGCAAAGAAGGGATCTGGACGTCGGTGGTTGCTATGGCCGTGCTCTTGCCCTAGATTGACGTCGGTTGCACACAAAAGGAACGAACAATCAACAGAGAAAGCACACTGTCATGAGTGAGAAAACCCGGATCGGAATCATTGTTTGCCATCGTTATCATACTTGCGCTGGTGGAAAGTGCTTCCGCGCGCTGTCCCGCAGGGAAGGGGCATTCAGCGTATACCAGAACGACGAGGTCGAGCTTGTGGGATTTACCACGTGTGACGGCTGCCCTGGCGGAAACGTAGAGTCTGCTCCTGAAGAGATGAAGAAGAACGGAGCGCAGGTCATTCACTTTGCCACGGGTATGGTTGTAGGGTATCCACCCTGTCCTTACGTTGAACACTTCCGTGACTTTATTCCGGCGAAGTACGGCCTGAAGGTGGTTGTCGGCACGCATCCCATCCCTCAAAAATACTACAGGGTTCATACGGAGTTAGGAACCTGGGAGTCACCGGAATGGAAAGAGTTGATTCAGCCGACGCTGACGGATGAGAAGACGCGGTTGGCGTACGATTGACAGAGTGGTCATTCCCACCCGATGTCCTTCAGTCGAACAATAGAGGATGGTAGATGCATTTAGAACCCGGTTGCATCCCCTGTATAGTGAATCAAGCATACTGTGCCGCAAGACTATTTGCTGCAGAAGACAAAGCTGTACAGCGGAACATTCTGGAAGACGTCTGCAGGCTTGTTCTCACAATGGACGGAAAGTATCCTTCGCCATACTATTCCACCTCAATACAATCGACACTTGAGAAGCATATCGGCAGAACGAATCTTTACGGGGAGATAAAGGAACACAATCGAAAGCGCGTGGAAGGGTATCTCCAACGTCTTGAGACAATGCTGGATGCTGCGCTGGATAGGTTGGGAATGGCGATTCGGATCGCCATTATGGGTAATACGATTGACCTTGCAGCTAACCCCAATTTCGATCTCGACGATGAAATGAACGCCCTGAATTCGAGCAACATTGTTCTGGATTTCTTGCCGGAGTTCAAAGAGGATGTGAAAAGAGCGGAAACAATTCTCTACATCGCCGATAATTATGAGGAAGCTCTGTTCGATAAGTTCCTGTTGAGGGAATTGTCTTCAAAGAAACTACTCTTTGCCGTCCGTTCAGCTCCTATCTATAACGACATCACGTATGAAGATGCAATCAACCTGGGGATAGACGACATTTGCCCTGTGATAGAGAGTGGCAGCACAATCGCCGGGACGGATCTAGGCCGGAGCACGCCGGTGTTCAAGCAAGCGTTTCATAACGCCGATCTTGTGATAGCAAAAGGTCAGGGGAATTTCGAAACTTTGATGAGTGTTGAACGTTCGATCTATTTTTTCTTCAAAGTGAAATGCGAAGTCATCTCCCGCCGTTGTGGCTTCGCGATTGGTACGGGAGTGCTATATCTGAAACACATAGAAGCAAACACCTGA
>JAPLFP010000180.1 GCA_026390585.1 Ignavibacteriales bacterium
AGACATCTCTATTGTGTTAGAGAGCTACAAACCCTTTGTCAGGAAGAATGAATGTGGGGCGCAGTCTAGTAGAAGCAGATATCCCACTGACGTGAGAACTGCAGCCCGCGAGCAGCGCACTCCCACAAGGATCAAATGATATGATCAGCGTTTTCAATAATAAAGATAGTTGTCGTTGAGTAGCAGAATCTTAGGCAGCCCTTAACACGATACACGGTTGTTGATGCTTCAGTACAAAGTGCACCCTGTTGAGCAGCTTCCGTGCAATGCGCACAATAGCCTGGTTCTTCGGCATTCGCCGACTCAGAGTGTTGAATGCGAGTGCCAAGCTCTCATCATGGCGAATCGCCACCCAGGCGCTCTCAATGAGGACCCATCGTAGGTAACGGTTCTTGCGCTCGGTGATTCCCGTCATCGTTCGTTCATCTCCCGAGGAGCTTTCTCCAGGGACCAGGCCGACAAAACAGGACAGATGATCCAGAGAGCGAAAACGGTCCAGGGTGATGATCTCTGTCAATAATATCATCGCAACCAGAGTACTGATGCCTGAGATAGTCGTCAGATATTCAACGTTCACCAAGTAGGCTTCCGTGCGAGCAAGTGTGCGAATGGCTCGCGTCGTATCGAGAATGTTCTTGCGCAGATGAGTCAGTTCATCGAGCAAGGTCCTGAGGGCATATGTGCCGCTTTGGGACTGCAGGGAGAGGCTCTCTAACCAGGCAACATAACGAGCCGACCAGTATCGATCGATAATATCCTCGGGGACAGTTATACCATAGAAACTCAGCAGCGCTTTAATTTGGTTCTTACATCGCGTTTGCTTCGAGACAAACATCTGGCGGGATCGGATTAACGTTCGGTCCTCCAGTGCGGCACGTGATGGCACGTACAGCGGCACAAGCTCACCGTTGCGCAACGATCGTGCGAGCTTCCGTGCATCGACCTTGTTTGTCTTATGCTTCTTTTCCTTGTCGGTTGTTGGCACATCAGCGGGATTGATGACGATGCACTCAATCCCATGAGCACGGAGCTGGTCGCAGATCCAATAGCCACAGTATCCAGCTTCATACACGCAATGGTAGGTGGCGTTCGGAAAATGGCGATGCAAATAGCTGACCAATAACGTGACGTCTGGCGGCTGCACAAAGGATATAAAGTCGGCCTGTTCAGTCATGATCGCCACGACCCAACTCCGTTTGTGAATATCGAGCCCAAGGTATACATGTTGACCGAGCCAATCCAATATCGTATGTTGCTGTGCCATAGTAAGCCTCGCTGTGCTGTGTGTACATTTGTGGGTGACTCTCAAATATACATATTCTGCGCACGAGGCTTACGACCTTAACATAAGGTCTAGCATGGGCAGATTAGTTCCAAATTGAAGTTGTCACAAAGCAATGTTGAGCTCGTACACTCGCTCAATGGTTTTTGGTGTCATTCAGAGGCTCAGGTGATGCTCATAGATTTCAGTGTCACCAACAACCACTGCCCACCTTCGCTGTCGCTTCGGCGGGTAGACGGTTTGCCTAAACTGTTAGATGCAATGCTTGGTTTGGATTCGACTTCTTCGTAAATTCCGTCCGAAATGTCCTTTACCAATCAAAATGAATGAGATCACCCTGAAACCTAACTTGATTTCTGATTTCCTCGGCAGTTTCATTTATCGAGAGAACGAGGATCTTTTCGCTACGGGCCAGCAGACAAAGATCGAGCATATCCAAGTCAACGGTTCACGTTTTCCAGCTTTCATCAATGAGTTTTGGACTTCTAAGCAAAGACAGTCGAGTAGTATCCACGAAGTGTCGTACCGGGCATGCTTCAAGGCACAATTACCGAGGTTTTTCATTCAACTTCTTACAAAAGAGGAGGAGACCGTCTACGATCCTTTTAGCGGGCGTGGAACAACCCTAATCGAGGCTGGAATTCTCAGGAGAACTATTGTCGGCAACGACATTAACCCATTGAGCAAAATGCTGACTCGGCCAAGACTCTCAGCTCCGGATTTGTTGCAAATCGAAGCGCTACTCAACAAGGTGCCAATTCTCACCGCGCCCAAATCCGACGTTGATCTTTCAATGTTTTTCCATCCTCAGACCCTGAAAGAGATTCTATCAATCCGAATGTACCTTCAGGAACGCGAAAAGCGCGGTCTAGAAGATGACATTGATCGATGGATAAGAATGGTTGCAACAAACAGACTCACAGGTCACTCTAAAGGGTTCTTCTCTGTGTACTCTCTTCCTCCGAATCAGGCCATTTCGGCAGAAAAACAAACCAAGATCAACGAATTGAGGAAGCAGAAACCAGAGTACAGAGATACACGCTCATTGATAGTGCGAAAGACGCGAAGCCTACTCTCTGATATTACTCAGAAAGAATTGGAGAACCTCAGATGGGTAAGCAAGACAGCCGTTTTCCTCGCAAAAGACGCCAGGGAAACTCAAGAGATTCCGCCTGAAAGCATTCAATTAACCGTGACGTCCCCGCCTTTCCTCGATGTGGTGCAGTACGCGGAAGATAACTGGCTTAGATGCTGGTTCAATCATATTGATGCCAAGGGAATTGAAAAGAGAATTACGATGTCAAAGAGAATCGATGAGTGGAATCTCATCATGCAAGGCGTTTTCAACGAGCTCTTTCGAATTACTAGAAGGCGAGGATTTGTCGCTTTTGAAGTCGGCGAGGTACGCGGGGGCAAGATAAAGCTTGAAGAACACGTGATTCCCCTTGGGCTTCGTGCTGGCTTCTCGTGTGTAGGCGTCATGATAAACACTCAACGCTTTACGAAAACAGCTAATATTTGGGGAATCTCCAACAATCAAAAGGGAACAAATACCAACCGCATAGTACTGTTTGCCAAGGAATAGACGATGAATGATGACTATGTAAGCAAGCTCGAGAGTGTTATTAGGCAAATGCTGACGCCTCTGAGGGGTCTGCCACTAAACCTTGTTATTCAAGCTCTCTCCGGACACAAGGTCATTCCTTTCAATTCAACCGATCCGAAAGACCAATCCCTCCTTAATAAACTGAAGATTGCGGCAAAGGAAGCTGCCCTAAACGTCAACAAAACAGGAATACGACGTCCTCGTCCAAACGAGGTCGGCAACGACATAGAGCCTTTTGTTCAAGATGCTCTCAACAGGCAGGGCTTTCGAGCACACACTCCGATTACTGCATCAGGCAAACGAAAATCAACTGGCTATCCGGATCTGGAATTCGTAGATACTGATGGACAAACGCACTATCTCGAGTGCAAGACTTTTAACAGAGACAACGTCGAAACAACCCAAAGATCTTTTTACCTCTCTCCCTCAGACGACTTCAAGGTCACTCAAGATGCCCACCATTTTGTCCTTTCCTATGAAATCTTCTCCGTCGGAGAAGCCAGGGAGAACCATATCTACAAGTGTTCCGCTTGGAAATTGCTGTCGATTTCGGATCTTGAGGTTGACGTGAAGTATGAATTTAACTCCGACAATCGACGCCTTTATGCCAAAGAACTGGTCCTTGCTGAAGGACAGATTTCATAAGCTTCACCAAACCAAGCACTGCAACTAACGAACGGCAAACCGCCCCCGACAACAAGGACGGCAGGTAAACGGTAGGTGACATACACGGCGGCCACAAGTTTCAACTAAATAACCGATCCATATTGAGCATCACTCGTTGGAGATCCTCAAATGAATCCAGAGATTGTTCTCATCGTACTTATCCTCTTCGTCGGAGGCGCCGTCCTGTTGGTGCTGCCCTATTGGTCCATCTTTCGAAAAGCGGGCTTCGATCCGAATCTCAGTCTGCTCATGTTGATCCCGCTTGTAAACGTCGCGATGCTTTTCTATCTGGCATTCGCTGAGTGGCCTATTCTGAAGCAGCAACAAAAACAGGCAGGGACGGAACAATCTCGAGGTGTTTGAGTGCCCGATCAGAAGGCCCGCTCTCGCAGTGCATTAAAGTAACATGTCATTGCGAGCGTTTTGTGCGAAGCAATCCATCGATCGACAGATTGTCCCGCTTTAGGATTCCGCTTACAAGCGGGATTCAGAAAGCGGAACTTCGTCGCTTCCTGCCCGCCTTGGGAGAGCTTGTGAGGCAGGCGGGCGCTCCTCGCAATGACTCCGAGCCTGATGTCACTGCAAGCGTTTTGTGCCGTTGTATTCTCACATGGCAGAGGCAGTATCAATGAATGTCCATAGTCTCAAGAACTCACTCCTGTTGCTGTTCTCGCTCCTCGTCGCCGGATGCGCGACAACTCGAGTCGACGAGCGGTCGTCAACCGTTCCTGAAGAACAGGGGAACACGTTCACAAGGATCACGGACACGACTGAACGTATTTATGGGCCCTATGACATATGGCTCTATGAAGGCAGACTGGCCAGCACCTATCGCAAGTGGTTTGACGTATCCAACGACGGCCTTTATGTCGCATATGCCCTCTCGCACACGTCTCCGGGAATGGCGAAGGTGTGCATCAAGCAACTCACAGGTGACAAGTCAACATCCGTGCGGACCTTCCGGAACAGCGTCTCCGATATCTCTTTTCTGCCGGACTGCAAGTCCGTTGCAGTTGATGATGTCTATGGGGACATCAAGCTGATTGGTGTCGACACGGGGTCGGCGGTTGAGCGGCTCGTAACTCCCACCGGGCCGTTACGAATCGAGTCTCCCGGGATGATATCTGGTCTAGAATTCTCTCGTGATGGAAACTCGACGCTTTTTCATAAGCGGCAAAACACGTCAGGTGCTTACACCATCTGGAAACATGACATGAGAACGCGTAGATCGGCCGAAATTGCGATTGGGGCGTCTCCGTCGTATTTTCCGGACGGTCGGCGAGTTCTCTTTGTCCGTGCCGATCCCGTATCATTGCGAGCCCAACTGTGGATAGTCTATCCTGAATTCCGGCATGAAGGTCTGTTCGCTTCCTCCTCCGAGTGGGGATTTCTTCAGCCGGCAGTATCGCCGGACGGGAAGAGAATAGCGTTCGTCTCCGGAACCAGGAACAGAAACATACCGCTGAATTTTGACATCGGTGTGATGAACGCCGATGGATCCCATGTGAGATGGGTGACCTTTCATCCGGGCAACGATCTCTGTCCACGTTGGTCATCCGACAGCAAGTCCATCTACTTTCTTTCTGAACGTGAAACCGGCAAGGATCGATGGGGCATCTGGCGGGTGGACCTGAGAGAATAGTGGTGACCACCAGGATGAGGATATCAGCCACACGACAACCGGCAACCCGTCCCCGACCAGAAGGACGGCGGGTAAACCCGCCCGGCCCTCTTCGAGCCGTATGGGCGGGTTGCCTAAACGTCTTACGAAAAAGGTTGCCAGTAGGAGGAAGTGAATGTAATGTATTCAATTGACGTGATAATGGGCGAGATGACGATGACAGTGAGGATTGTGATGGTGATGGAGGTCCCACAGATGACAACGATGACCCCGAGCGCGAAGGAGCAAACCACAACCAGATTAGCAGTGCGAATTCATGGACTGATCATTGGACAGTCTTTATGGCGCAAACCAGGAAGAAACGATTCACACCCCGTCAACTAATGGAGCTTGCTGTACAGGAAGGGGAACGTTCCATACCTGAACACGGCGAAAAGGAAGATCCTTTTGTCGGCGCAATTATTGCGACTAAGGACGGAGAGATACTCGCAAAAGCACATCGCGGAGAATTACGCGTTGGTGAACACTGTGAGTTCACGCTCATCGAGAGAAAGCTCCGGGATCGAGACCTCACCGATTGTGTTCTGTATGTGACGTTAGAACCATGCACTAATGAATCTCGGGGACCAGGAAAGCAAGGTTGCGCAACTCATATATCCGCCGCTCGCATCAGAACAGTATATGTCGGAATCGATGATCCCAATCCAAGGATTTCTCGCGAGGGCATTCGATACCTAATCTCCAAGCAACTTGTTGTGCATCCTTTCGACCCTGATCTGCAGGAAAGAATTAAGGAGAGGAATGCTGAGTTCATCAAGGAGAAGGAAGAAGAGGCTAAGGTTATCCGCTTGCAGTCAAAGGAGGAAAGGAAGGCTCCTCTTGAGGAGGCAAAGAGAGGAGCAACAATTGGCGGTCTTTCCGATACTGAACTTCGTAGTTTTGTATCCCTATCTAAGCTTCCGTATGCCTTTCCGTCGGTGGAGTTCAACAAGTGGGCGACTGAATATGGATTGCTCGAGCAGCAAAATGGGTCAAAAGAGTTCAAGCCTACGGGTTTGGGAATGATGTTGTTCGGAAAGCGGCCTTCACTTCTCTATCCTCAGGTTGTATTCAAGACCGAGATTCAATACGCTAAGGGGGAGCCAGAAATACATGACTTTGAGGATTCACTTGTGCTTCAATGGCCGAAGATCCGTGAACATCTCCTGAACAAGGCATTCAGGTTGCCAATGGATAGATCAGGCGCGGAACGCGTTGAGGTTCCCGATTATCCCATCGATGTCCTTCGCGAAGCAGTGGTAAACGCAATTATTCATCGCGACTACACTATCGAAGGAGCGACAAACTATCTCTACATCGATCCTGAGAAGATCATAGTTCGAAGCCCGGGAGTTGTTGTTCCCCCCATTACGATAGAGGATCTAAGAGGATTCAAGCCATCATGGCACAGCCCCAACCCGAAAATTATGTTTGTTTTCAATCAGATGAAGTTTGCCGAACAACGGGGGAAAGGAATAAGCAGCATGAAGCAACTACCTTCTCTTGGATTTCCTCTCCCCACGTTTGAGATTCAGGCGAATGCTTTGGTTGTGACGTTTGCGAGGACTCGTTTAGCTTATGGTAAAGCTGCCATGTCGGCTCAGGAATATAAGGAATGGTTGTACATCCAGGCCCACCAACCGGTCACACGAGCTCAGTTCGCGACGGAGTTCAGTTTGCCTGCTAAGACTGCCCAGAACCACTTAAGCAGGCTCATTGAGCTTCGTGCCATTTCCTCCGAAGGAAAAGGCAAGGCGATAAGATATTATAGCAGAAAGGATTAGCGTGGCAGAAAGCGATAAAGGCTGATTCGCGCCACAAATAGCGCCAAGATGGCGCGATTCAGCGCTCTTGCGGGATTGAAGGAACGAATCGCGCCAACATTCGAGCCATACTGGCGCGATTCAAGGGAAAGAGAAGAATCAAGCTGGTCGAATTTTGGTCAACCTTCTTGGCCTAACATGACAAACAACCACCCTCCTGAAGAGCTGGGAGTGGATAGCGTTCTCATCTCCGGGATTCTTGTTCCTGCTGTGTTGGTATCGGTCGCGCAAGGCGCAAACGGCAGCGGGCAAACCTGCTCGGCCTTCTTCGACCTATTGGGGCGGACGGGCCCGCCTACACTGGCGTTTCCGCCTGCGCTTCGCTTCCGCCTGCGCTTCGCTTCCGCCTGCGCTTCGCTACGGCGGACAGGCCGGCGGACAGGCCGGCGGACAAGCGGTTTGTCTAGACGTGATACGCAACGCAGCCGCCACAGGGGTATTGATATGGACAAAATGATCTTCTATCTGCTGTTGTTCTCAATGTGCAACGTGCTTGTCGCTCAGGACCTCAAAACGCTCGCGGCCAGGGAAATCGAAGTTGAGAACTTTGTGAAGGCTGTCAGCTACCTTGAACAAGCAGTTGCCTCGAATCCGAATGACGCAGAGGCTTGGTACCGTCTCGGTCACTGTCTGCACTGGCTCTCTTACGATTCTGTTCCGCTTCCAGGGTACGACCCGCGGGCTTCCGACCGGATCCTGGATTGTATGCAAAAGGCCTTGGCTCTGGATCCTCACTTGCGAGACTGCTACAGCGTCATCGGGTCAGAGTACGGCGTGCGTGCTGAGCATGAATTGCAGTCAGGTAATCGCTCCGGATTCATCAATCAGTTGCGTCTCGGACGTAACGCTGGCGGTTATCCTGATTGGCTCTTGGAATACGCACGCAATATCCTCAATTCATGTGGTCCCGACGCAATATTGTTCACTGGAGGAGATGCTGAAGTGTTCCCGGTTTGGTATTGTCAATTCATCGACAATGTGAGAACCGACGTTACTCTCGCCCCCATGCCTCTTCTTGATCGACCCTGGTTCATTCTTGCGCTCAAGTCCGGTCTGGACAATTCCATTCGGCCGGTGGCGATGCCGTGGACGCGAGAACAAATCATGGACATGCATCTTTCGAAGTGGACAACTCAGACTCTTCACCTGCCCGTTCCTTTGGAGGCGCAGAAGCGATTTGGTATTGCCGATTCATCATTTCAGTGGGTTCTTCCGCCCGATCTTCAAAGGGATGACAGAAACCTGCTGAGCATCAACAGGATTATCATGCTTGGCTTGTTCAGCGCCAACAATTGGAGGAGGCCAATCCACTTCTCGCTTGGTTGTCAGTTCTGGATGCTGTCTAACCTGAACGACCACTTGCAGTTCCACGCGATGACCTACGAACTTGTCCCGTTCTCAACCAAGGACAAAGGACGAAAGGTCAACATCGAGGCAACCACTCGCCTCCTTGCGAATTCGAACAATTTCTGCCAGCTTGTTACGCTCAAGGATCAAGACATACCCTATATTTCCGGACCGCTCAACAATTATAGGTTGGTCTATTGGCAGACTTGTGATTCCCTTCTCCGCAAGGCTGATTTCAAGTCCGCGCGTCTGATCTTTGATGCAATGGAAGCAAATGTACCAGCGAGTGTGCTGCCAATGTCGGAAGGCGAGAAAACTGCATTCGACGAGATGCGAACAAGGGTCAGAGCGTCAACACGTTAGCGGTTGGCAACAGCGGTTTGCCTAAACGTCAGGTGACACACGGCGGCCACAAGTTTCAAGTAAGTAACTGATCGATTCTTAGCATCACTTATCGGAGATCTCCAAATGAATCCAGAGATTGTTCTCATTTTACTTATCCTCCTCGCTGGCGCCGTCCTGTTGGTGCTGCCGTATTGGTTTATCTTTCGAAAAGCGGGATTCGATCCGAATCTCAGTCTGCTCATGTTGATCCCGCTTGTAAACGTCGCGATGCTTTTCTATCTGGCATTCGCTGAGTGGCCAATTCTGAAGCAGCAACAAAAACAGGCAGGGACGGAACAATCTCGAGGTGTTTGAGTGCCCGATCAGAAGGCCCGCTCTCGCAGTGCATTAAAGTAACATGTCATTGCGAGCGTTTTGTGCGAAGCAATCCGTCCCGAGCAGCATAGTCTGTCCCGCTCCTTGTCCGTCAGGACCAAAGTAACGGCGGCGCAGAAAAGCTATAGCAGAAAGAAAGTCAGTCATTCCTGCGTAAGCAGGAATCCAGAACCAAGCTTCAAGCTTAGTCCTGGACCCCTTCTTTCGGAGGGGTGACTCGCGTTGTTTCCTGTTCGCACGCTTTGCAACAAGTCATTGCGATCGTCTTCGCGTAGATGTTTTTGAGATAGGTTACGGTTCAGTGCTTACAACAACTCTATTACAATTATGAAGATACTTGCGATTGAAAAGGATCTGCCCGAAGTCTCAGAAAGCATGTTCACCGACGAAATACTCAAAGAGGAAGCGGCGCGTGCCTGGCAACTTCATCAGTCTGGCGTGATCCGCGAGTTGTACTTCCGGGCTGATCGAAACGCGGCAGTCCTGATACTCGAATGCACGAGCGTCGATGAGGCCAAAGCGGTCCTCTCAACATTGCCGCTTGTCAAGGGCGAATTGATTGAATTCGACATCATTCCGTTGGTAGCCTATCCAGGTTTCGCAAGGCTTTTTCAGGATCAATGAAATAGAGCGGGATGCCGTAAAGCGGCAGAAGATACGGTCGTCCCGAAATGTTCCTGAGCGAAGCGGGCTTTGTTCAGCCCGCTGAGTCGAAGGATGTTCGGGACCTCGTTCCTAGACCCCGAGCAGAAATCCCGCTCTTGTCCCGCTGTCCAGGATCCCGCTTCTGAGCGGAATTCCCGCCTACATCGATAGTGCTTGCATGGCGGGCAAGCAAAGAGCGGAACATCTCGGGGTGACATGATTGCCTTTGTGGCGATAAGAAGTCGTGCCACGAAGACACGAGGACACGAACTATCTCAAACAATAGAGGAATTGAGATCTTTTATTGGTGACTTCGTGCCTCGTGTGGCAGAAACTGAGTTCTCTGTCTAATGGGCGCGGACAAAACATGAGGGGAACATGAAGCAATTCGCATACTTGATAATCTCTTGTGGTTTTCTCTTTTCATCTGTCGAGGCTCAATCTGTTCACCTCAGCGTTGGCGGCGGCTTCTCGACGATGAACGCACCAGGCAACTATGAGTTCTCGTACTCAATCGACCGCATGTCGTCGCCGGGTAAGTTCGAAGAAATGGCTGGACAAAAGGCTGACATCGGTTTCCACATCTCGAGTGCATTGGAATTTCGTTTGCGCGATGCACCGGTGAGTTTCACCACAGGCGTATTGTATACACAACTCTATGGCAAGTCTGATTTTGTCAAGGCGTTTTCTCCTCTCTGGTATAACACAATCTTTACAAGCGGAGATCTGACGACCCGAAGCAATATTCTCACTTTGAAAACCGGCGTGCAGTGGCAAATCATCTCCTCTCCGATCGCGCCCTACGTGAGTCTCGACCTGCTGTATAACATCGTCGGCGACACAAAGCTGAGCATAAACAATAGTTATGGCAACATCGAAGCGACTGTCGATGGCAATACGAGAATGGGACTTTCAATTGGGGGTGGGGCCCGTGTAGCCCTTCTTCCATCAATGGACGTCATGATCGGAGCAAACTATTCATTGATCAATCTCATTACTCCAGACAATCAGGAAGAAACGAAGAGCGCAATCAGCCTGACGGTAAGTTTGCTCTACAGGCTACTCTGAAAGCCGAGAATTGTCTCACGCAAAGTCCCGCTCCTCGCAATGCGTTAGAGCAACCTGTCATTGCGAGCGTTCTTTGCGAAGTCCCGGTCTCAGATTCCACTTCCGAGCGGGCGGTTTGATCCAAGCGCTCACTGAAACGACCAACTGGAATTTCAGATATGTCAAAACCTCTTTCAATTTTCATCGCCATTTGCGTCTCTGTGACCATTGCAACTGCGCAGTACTCTCAAAACGCCGGCAATCTCCTCGGCAGCGGAATCTCCATCCGGGGAGGATTGGGGCACCTTGCGATTAAGGACCAGTATATCTCGGAGGAAAAGTATTCCGGGACTCTCGGTTCTTTCAGCCTTTCCTGGCTGCAAGGTGACTCTTCCTCTGCGAGTCGTTTGGGTTTCGACTATTCCGGCTCGTCTGCAATCAGGAATAACAACGTATCCGCGCAGGTTGCACAGGCGGCGTTGAATCTGGATTGGCTGCGTTCTGTCGGTAAGTTCCCCCTTCTTGGGCGTGACGTTTTTGCCTACGTTGGACCGTCGGCAGATTGTTTCCTCCATTATCGACAACAGCGCATCGCCAACGGGGGGAATGCGTCCTTCAGCGCGTATTCGTTCGCGATGTTCCTCTCTCTCGACGTCAATTCAACGCTTGTCTTGCCGCTCTCCTCGGGCTTTTCGGCGGAGACCTCTGCAAGACTGTCGCTTCTTTCCATGGGCGGTCGACTTGCCGACATGCACGACAGCAACGTCAAGTTCTTTAAACTCGTATCGGTCTTGTCGGGTCTACGCGGTCACACGGAAATCTTGCTCCGCTACGATCTGAGCGACATCTTCCTTCTGAAAGCCGGCTATCGCTTTGAGATTTGTCAATCCTCCACCTGGAGCTATCTTCTCTCGGCAAGCGATAACCTCGTTCTCATTGTTACAGTGCGCATGTAAGTGTGAGATCATGACCATGCGGAAATCCATAGTCGCCTTGTTTCTTTGCTTCGTCGTCGCGGGGTGCAGCGAGATGGTCGTTGGACCTTCCGGTACCTCGCGCAACGTTGACGATTTTGTGTCTCTCGGCCAACTCGTCAGGAGCCGGTATCCCTTTCTGCAATTCAAACACATTAACTGGGACAGCCTGCTTGCCGTTTACCGCCCAAGGGTGGATCAGGCAAAAGGAGACGAAATCTATACCGTGTTGCACGATTTGCTGGCCGAATTAAAAGACGGTCACATCGAACTTCGAACGGAGGGGGGATTCCCGACACAAACGTACGAATGGCCGCGCCTTCAAGGGGGAAAAGCCTACAATCCGCTTGTCGTAAGAAAGTATTTTGACAGAGAGCTTCGCGTCGCCGGCAGCGGGAATCTGGAGTACGAAATACTCCCGGAAAACATCGGCTACATCTATCTTGCCGCATTCCACGACGGGAACTGGGTCTATGACATCGACGGCATACTTGCGTATTTATCGAATACGAAAGGGCTCATCTTCGATGTGCGAAACAACGGAGGCGGCAACGCAGACATAGCGAATGTTATCACCAGCAGGTTTACGTCTGCGGTGATCAGGTATTCGTTCTATCTACCCAACGGAACTCCGGGCTGGACAGGCACGATAGGTCCTTCAGGACCGAACTCGTACCATAAGCCGGTCGCCGTTCTGATCAATGGTGCAAGCTTCAGTTGTGCTGAACTGCTACCGGAGCTCATGAAGCAGATCCCTCAGGTCACGACGGTCGGAGATACGACAGGGGGCGGCGGCGGATCGAACGATGTTTTTACGTTGCCGAGCAACAAACGAATCAAGATCCCGACATCATATCTCAGACGCTTCAACGGAGAGATGATAGAGTGGAACGGAATTCCCCCGGATATTCGCGTACCACAGACTGAAGCGGACGTCAACCAGGGGAGGGACAAGCAATTGGAGCGGGCTATCGCCTTGCTTCGATAGAGTTCATCGAGCGTTTTGTGCGAAGTGACGTCTTCTGTCATCCCCGCACGCCTGCGTGCCGAAACGTGCCTACGCACCGGGGTGCTACGGCACGCAGGTGCGCCGCACTTCGGCGTGCAGGCATGTCGCTAGTGGCCTGCCCGCCGAAGTCCAAAGGACGTAGGCGGGGGATCCAGAACATGGATTTGCATAGAGCGGAATTTCGTCGTCCCGCCAAAAGGCAGCGGGACTCCTCGCAATGATTTGGAGCAAGGTGTCATTGCTAGCGGTTTGCGTGAACGTCAGATGCGGTTGCCGTCCATGGCCTTTAGAGAGAAGGGAAATGCATGAAGAATGTATTGACCATTCTGATATTGGTGGTTTTCTCATCGGCTGGCACTGACACATTGCACGCTCAGTGGGTTCAACAAAAAAGCGGCACCAGCGCAAGGCTGTCCGATGTGCTCATGCTCGATGCTTCTACCGCGATCGCTGTCGGAAGAGATGGTTCAATTCTCAGAACGACAAACTCCGGCGCGACATGGATCGACGTGGCTGCACCTCTGTCATACATCCAGCCATGGAGCGGCCTGTCTTTTTATGACACAACAAATGGAATCGTCGTCGGAGATCAGGGTGTTGTCCTGACAACAACGAACGGAGGCAGAGGGTGGATCTGGCACCAGGTTCCGGCGGGACGAAAGTGCTTGTCTGCTCTTCATGTCGGACCGGGTGCCGTCTACGTTGGTACCGACTCCGGCTGGGTGTACCACACGTCCGACACCGCCAGAACGTGGAGTGGCGAGCAAATCAGTACCTGGCCAATCCGCTCGGTCTTCAAATATCGCGGTCCGACACTTATTGGCGTCTCGAAATACGCTCTAACGCCTTATTCACTCTGCACACAGTACGTGGTTCCACCCCCTTCATGGGGCGAATCAATCCTGTCGGGCTTCCAGGGGCTCGGGTCGGAAGCTTTTGATGCGGAATTCTGCAATGGCGGGGGCTCAGGATTCATCGTCGGAGTTCAGGGAGACTTGCGCGCCGCGCCGACAATCCTGCGAAAGTCGATGACCGACACGGGGTGGCGTTTCGTACCCACGGGCATTATGCGTGACGGTTCTCTCCTCGGTGTGTCGGCTCCGTCCGCCACTGTGATCTACGTTTGCGGGAGTAACGGCATGATCTTCAAATCTTCAAATGGGGGTGATACCTGGATCGACCAGACTCTGCAGACAAGGCGGAATATCAACGCGATATTCTTCTTCGATGAGACACATGGCTTCGCTGTCGGTGATTCCGGACTAGTACTCCATACGACAAACGGAGGTCTTACAGGAGTCGGAGATGGGGGAGGTTCTCCTCCCACGAACTATATGCTTGAGCAGAATTTTCCCAATCCGTTCAACCCGTCAACCAATTTCGTATTTCGTATTTCGATTTTCGGATTTGTGACACTTAGGATATATGATCTTCTTGGCAAGGAGGTCGCAACTCTTGTTTCAGAAGTATTACCACCGGGGAATTACTCCCGACAATGGAACGCAGGAGGAATGCCGGGCGGCGTCTATTTCTATCGTCTGCAGGCTGGGAGTTACACAGAAACAAAACGACTTCTCTTCCTCAAATGAGGAGCAAGTGCACCTGACAGGCACATCGACGGACAAATGAATTAAAGCAACCTGTCATTGCGAGCGTTTTCTGCGAAGTCCCGCTTGTAGCCAGTCATTGCGAGCGTTCTTCGCGAGGCAATCTATCCCGCGCAATATGGATTGTCCCGCTCTTGGATTCCGCCCATAAGCGGGATTTCCCGGTTCTCAGGATTCCGCTCACGGGCGGGATTCATAAAGCGGAACATAGAGCGGAACTTCGTCGTCCCGCCAGAAAACAGCGGAAGCATTGTTACCCAGCTTGCACAACTAGGTTTGATCGATGAATATCAGATCATGGTGGGTCCCGTTCTCCTGGGCGAGGGCACGCCAATATTCAAAGGCATCAAGGAAAAACTGAACCTGAAACTCATTACGACGAGAACATTCAAGAGTGGTGTCATTCTTCTTTGCTATCAGCCGATGGAAATATGAGGTCAACAATATTGAGTTATAGGCGTTGAATCGTGCTGTCACTAGGGAACGGGACAATGACGAAATATCTGCTCGTTTGCACAGCTCTTTTCTTACTTGGTTCTTGCTCGGATGTGGGGTTGGCTCCCGAAGAACGTGCATTCAACATACAGTTCAAGTACGGCGTCGGCGGTCAGAACGAGTTGAACACGTTTCGGAATGTCTTTACCAAGGATCTTGTCCTCGATGGCACGGCGAGTACCTCAATGATCCTTTCGCCGGAAGAGTTGGCCAGCATCCAAGCCGGGCTCATCGACATTGGTTTCTTCAGCTTCCCGGATACGCTGATCGTTCATCCCAGCCGGCCCGCTTACTTGATTTCTCCGGCTCAGATGTTTTTCCTGAAGGTCAAGAACGGATCTCTCGTCAAGTCGGTCTTCTGGTACGATAGCATGTCCGTGATCAGCGACGACTTCAGAGCGAGTCAGCTCAGAGGGGTTCTACAATTCATCAGGACAATCGTCGAGGCGAAGCGCGAATACAAGCAACTGCCACCAGCCAGAGGCGGATATCTGTGAGCGGGAATGCAAAGAGCGGAAAATGTTGGGCAGGCGCTCGAAGTATCGAGAATCGATGCACGAGGAGGATTTCGTATTCCTACAAACAAAAAGCCGATTTTTGGAATTCCCAGCGCTTTCACCGCAAGTGCTGCGGAGTCAATCTCATACGGCGGCAGGGTTTCGAGGAAACAGCGCTCACTGGTGCAACAAGCCAGGTCTCAACGTCGTCTAATCGTTGTCGGTTCTTTCTTGAGAGAATGTCACGCAGAGACGCAAAGTCGCAAAGTCGAGAAGGAATGTAAGTGTTTCCTTTTACTTTGCTATCCATACTTTCTTCTTTCTGCTCTCTGCGTCCTTGTGCCTTTGCGTGACAGTTTTTTACATTGCTTTCAGTGCTCATTGATATTGTCGCACCGGTTTTCTTGATTGAATTCACCTTCCCAGCCGTCAGAGCAACCATCACACCTCAGTAACAGAAGGGGCCTTACCATGTTCCAGGTACCCAAAATTCCATTCCTTCAATCTCCCATCGTCACGAAGGTTCTTTCACTTTTCAAGCGCCGGCCGATTGTCTCTTACTCGGTCCTCGGCGTGGTCCTGGTCTGCTTCGTCTGGTACTTCTCCGCATCGGGGACGACGGCGAAGTCGGATGTGCTCGTCGCTCCAACCAAGGGACAGTTTCTCGTCACCGTCACGACGACCGGAGAACTTCAGGCGAAGAGCTCGATCGATATCAAGGGCTCGGACAATGCCCGTGCTGCCGGCATCTGGCAGATGAAAATCTCGAACATCATCACCGAAGGGACGGTCGTGAAGAAAGGGGACTTCGTGTGTGAGATCGACAAGTCTGAGATCGCCCAAAAGCTGAAGGACTCGCAGCTTTCGGTTCAGAAACTCGAAGCTCAGTTTCTGCAGACAAAACTCGATAGTGCGCTCGCTCTTTCCCAGGCGCGTGATGAACTTGTCAATCTCTTCTATGCCCAGGAAGAAAAGAAGATTGTCATGGACCAATCCGCATATGAAGCTCCGGCAATGAAACGCCAGGCGGAAATCGACTACGAGCGCGCTCAACGGAACTTCGATCAGGCGAAGAAAAACTACGTGACGAAAACGCAGCAGGCAATCGCAAAGGCGCAAGCCGCGGAAATCGACCTTATGAAAGAGAAACAGCGTCTGGACATCGCTATGAAGACCGTGATGGAATTCACGATCAAGGCCCCTGCCGATGGCATGGTGATCTACGCGCGTGAATGGAACGGCAAGAAGAAAGTCGTCGGAAGCCAGATCAATTCGTGGGATCCTACGGTTGCCACACTCCCCGATCTTCGCGAAATGGAGTCGATCACGTATGTGAGTGAAATTGATATTCAGAAGATCGCCATCGGGCAGAAAGTGAAACTGAAGCTGGATGCCGATCCGAACAAGGCGTTGACGGGGACCATCACTTCTGTAGCGAATATCGGCGAGCAGAGGCCAAACTCCGATTCAAAAGTCTTCGAAGTGCGCGTAAAAGTCCTGGAAGTCGATACAACACTCCGGCCGTCCATGACGACAGCGAACGAAATCCTGGTAGCGAAGCTCGACGATGCACTTTTCATTCCGCTTGAATGTGTTCATACCGAGGCGACAACGACATTCGTGTTCAAAAAAGATGGGGGGAGCGTTGTGAAACAGGAGGTGAAGTTGGGGCAGATGAACGAAAGCGCCGCGGTTATCCTGGCCGGGATTACTCAGAAAGACCAGTTGTATCTCTCATCCCCGGCCGAGGCCGACAAAATGACAATCGTATCGCTTGCGGTAAAATGAAGGAGGCAGACCTGCCCGAACGACTGTGTCGTTCAGTCGGGCGGGTGTGTGTGTTGCCTCAATTCACGTGTTCAAGAATCTTTCAAACCACGACAGCCGGAGACCCTCTCCGAAGAAATCCAAAGGCAGAAATCATGCATTCTCTATTTGACTCCTTATGATCGAACTTATCTTCCAAAGCCTCCGGATTGCTCTCGAAGCGATCTCACACAACAAACTCAGGGCCGGCCTCACTTCGCTCGGTATCGTATTCGGTGTCGGTTCTGTCATCTCGATGCTGGCAGTCGGAACGGGAGCCAAACAGGAGATCTTAGATCAGATGAAGCTCCTCGGCGCCAACAACATCATCATCACTCCCATCGTTGAGCAGGAAGAAGGAAAGGTCGCCGAGGATGATCTGCAGAAGAAAACTGAAAAGAAAAGATTCAGTCCGGGCCTCACTCTGGAAGATGCCCGCGTCATACAGAAGGCGATCCCCGAGATCATGTTCGTGAGTCCGGAGATTGTTGTGGAAACCATGGTGATCAGGGAGGGACTGAAGCGCACCAGCAAGCTGGTCGGTGTCGATTCCACGTATTTTGCGACGTCCGATTTTGTTCTGGAACGCGGCCGTATCTTCTCGAAAAAGAATCTCGAGCTCGCTTCACCCGTCGCCGTCATCGGTCACTCCATCAAGTCGAAGTTCTTCGCGAAAGAAGATCCCATCGGCGGAAAGATAAAATGCGGCAGTCTGTGGTTGACCGTGATTGGTGTTCTGGCAGAGCGGTCGATCACCAAAGAAAACATCCAGCACCTCGGTTTGCGTGACTATAACTACGATGTCTACACGCCGGTCAGCTCGGTGCTGTTGCGTTACAAGAATCGCGCGCTGATCACGCGTCTCGACATCCAGAGAGCCTCGCGGGAAACTGGCGGCGGAAATTCCGATCAGGAAAAGAAACCGACGAATTACCATCAACTGGACCGGTTGGTTGTCCGGGTTGCGGGCTCGGAACACGTGGCAACCCTGGCGGAAGTGATTAGCCGGATGCTGCAGCGACGGCACAATCGTGTGGTCGATTTCCAGGTCACCGTGCCTGAACAACTCCTGAGACAGGAACAACGAACGAAGGATATCTTCAACGTTGTCCTGGGTGCGATTGCTTCGATATCGTTGATCGTTGGCGGCATCGGGATTATGAATATCATGCTTGCCTCCGTGATGGAGCGGACGAAGGAAATCGGAATTCGACGCGCAACCGGCGCGACGAAACGAGATATCATTCTCCAGTTTCTCAGTGAAGCGACGATGATCAGTGTGACGGGAGGGATTATCGGCATCATACTGGGTGTGGGGCTCAGCGTCGCTATCCGGTACTTTGCAGGCGTTCTGACCATCGTGAGCATCGTCTCGGTCTTGTTGTCGTTCATCATTTCCATTTCGATCGGCATCGCCTTCGGCATTTTCCCGGCCCGGCGGGCGGCGGAGCAGGATCCGGTGGTGTGTCTAAGGTATGAGTGAGAAATGCGAAGCACCAAGGAAATCCGAAACACGAAATACGAAGCTCCAAGGAGGCCCGAAACACGAAATCCGAAACCCTAAACAAACCCGATGCATGAAAAACGAAAGTCCGCGTTTCTATTGGCTAATCTTTTGATTTGTATCGTATTTCGTAGTTAGGATTTCGAATTTGTTTGGGATTTCGATATTAGGATTTAGGATTTGTTTCGTCTATCGGCTTGCGCTTCTGCCCAAATCACCATCATCGCCATTTCATCTGACATTCTCTAACACTATGAAAATCACACCTCATCTCTTGCTCGGCGTTCTCCTTCTTACTGGGGCTTCGCGCTCTGAGGCTCAGGTTGACACAACCTATCTCTCTCTTCACGATTGCATCCGGCTCGCCCGCGCAAACGGTCCCCTCGGCATGATGGCACGCAATGCCTATGACAACAAACAAGCGAGTTACAGATCCTTTACGGCGACGTACTATCCCCAGCTGTCGCTGAGCGGAGACGTGCCGGGATACTACCGCTCCATCAACGCCATCACATTGCCGGATGGGAGCACGATCTTCACGCCGCAGAGCCAGGCAAGCTCGCGGGTAAGTCTTTCGCTCTCGCAGAAAATTCCCTTCACGGGGGGGCAGCTGTTCCTGTCATCGGGATTGAACAGGATCGACCTGATGGATCCAACCTCGCAGTATTACAAATCGAGCCCCTTCACCATGACCCTGCAACAGCCCATCTTTCAGATCAATACCTATCGGTGGGACATGGATGCGCAGGGACTTCGCTACAAGATGGCAACGCGGGAGCTGGCGGAAGCGATGGAGGACTGTGCCAGCGATGTGACAACGAAGTTCTTCGACCTGCATATGGCGTCACTGAGTGCAAGCAACGCGGCGCTCAACCTGGCGATCAACGACACGCTGTACAAGATTTCGAAGGGGCGATTCAACGTGGGGAAAATTGCAGAAAACGATCTGCTGCAGAGCGAGCTGGCGTATCTGAACGCGCAAACGCAGCTGGAAAACGCCAACGTGGGCCTCAGCCGTTCACGAAACGATTTGAAGACTGCGCTCGGCCTTCCGCCAACTGCGATTGTCGTTCTTCTGCCGCCATCGAAGATTCCGGATGTGGAAATCGACGCTGCGAAGGCTCTCGAGCAGGCCTTGCAGAACCGAAGCGATGCTGTGAACTTTGAGCTGCAGAAGCTGACAGCAGATCGGAACGTCAGCCAGGCCAAGTCGGATAACTACTTCAGTGCAACCCTGACGGCAAGCATGGGGTACAACCAACGAGCACCTGTCTTCAACGATGCTTACAACAACCTCCTGGAACAGCGGCAATTCAGTCTGAATTTCAGCGTCCCGATTTTCCGCTGGGGGGCTGGCAGCTCGGCGGTGGATGCGGCGATAGCGGACCAGAAGCGCACGGAAGTTTCCATTAATCAGCAGCGGCACGATTTCGAGCAGGAAGTCCTGTATCAGGCAGCGCGCCTCAATTTGCTCCGCAGACAAGTGGTCGTGGCTGCAAAGTCGGATACTATCGCCCAGCGCCGGTTTGATGTTGCAAAGGATCGTTACTTGATCGGGAAGATCGACATTCCGAACTTATTTCTGGCACAGAGCGAAAAGGATAACGCGCGGCGCGCAAACACACAGACGCTTTGGGACTACTGGTCGACGTACTTTCGCGTTCGGCGATTGACCCTTTATGATTTTGAGACGAAGGAATCGTTGGTGGTGGGGAAGGGGGAATAAGGCCGACGAATCTGGCGATGATGGATCCAGTATTTCTCACTCGTTTCTCTTTCCAATATCAGTCACCAACACTCATGTGCAATAGCGAGACGGCTCATATGTGAAAGCCTATGCAATGAAAATCCTCCGATTGGTCATTCTTTCATTTTGCGCAGCAACTCTCTTGCACTCGGGTTGCGGAAAGTCAGTGGGTCCTGAGAACGATCAGACA
>JAPLFP010000238.1 GCA_026390585.1 Ignavibacteriales bacterium
TCGTCCCCTTTTTTGTTTTTAGGGATTGCTCGATGCTGAACAATTTGGTACCATTGAACACGACCCTTCGATACGTCTGACGAACGAATGAATCTCCCCAGCGCGATGACAGGACGCAGGTTCACGCTTATTCTTCTTGGCATTAGTGCGTCTGTCCTCAATTGTCTCAGTCAGGTCAAGACCGAGACGCGCCTTGCTGAGGAGGTTTCTCGGTCCCGACTCCTAAGCCAGGTGAGAGATCTCGTGGGTTTTGGACCCCGAATCGGAGGCACGAGTTCAGGCGAAAAAGCCGCTTCCTACATCGTCCGAACATTTCGGGAGACTGGATACAATCCTTCTGTTGTCAAAGATCCTTCACACCTCACCTTTGAATACAAAGCATGGACGCTCGCCGTCGAAGAACCTCGGCAATTACGCAAGCTGATTCGCAATGAGTGGATCGGGGGCTTTTCGCCGAGCGTTGCCGGGACATCATCCGAACTGGTGTATCTGAAAGATGTAGGGAAAGCAACAAAAGCTGCCGCAGTTGGGAAGGCTATTCTGACAGGGTCATCGTTCTCTGAAAAGGAATATCGCCGACTTGCAGAGTATGGTGCAACATGCATCCTGCAAATCTCACCTCGCCTCGACGATGCCTATTCCAATTGGGCATTTATCAACGATCTTTCGCCGTCAAAAAAGAATCCGATCCCCCTCTTTAACCTCTCGTATCGCAATGGCGAGAGCCTGATACGCGCGCTTGGAGACAGCGAGAAGGTCGTGATTCGGTTCTCAACGAAGACGGCTATCGATTCGACCCGGCCAAAAACCGTGGTTGCAACTCTCGACGGGGAGAGCGACAAATACTACATTGTTTGTGCGCACGGTGATTCCGATTCCGGCGGACCGGGGGCTGATGACAACGCTTCAGGTGTATCGACAGTTTTGGAAACAGCGAGAATTCTGAAGAAGTTGGTGGCAACACATCAGATCTCCAGACCAAGGTACTCAATAAAGTTCATCGTGTGGGGGGCGGAGATTTTCTCGACCGAAAGCTACGTGAAGCTTCACGCGAAGGAACTCCGCAAGATTCTCGGCGTTCTGAACCTGGACGAGGTCGGGATAGGCGCTTCACGCAACTGCCTGTATTTCGAGTCGAATGATGTCAGTCAGAATGATTCCTTGATGAAAGTGCTTGACAGCCTCGCATGTGAGTACGCCGGAAAAACGGGCTTCTGGTCCGAGGCAACGACGAATCCTTCACAAGGAGGGACAGACTCATACGTTTTTTTCCCACAGTATCTACGCAGACTGAAGGTTCCAGAAGTGAAGATTCCATCCGTGACAATCTATACGGCAGCGTGGAATGAGCTGAAGGCGATACCCCAAACTCCGGGATGGAAATCGAAGGCGTGGCATGGCCCGGAGGACACGGTGTACGTAGACTATTCGCCGTACTATCATTCCTCGCTCGATGTGCCCGAACGGACAACCGAAAAAGAGCCCTTCAACATGGTTGTGGCTGCGAAGGCTGTCGGCATTGCATTGGTTCGATTGGCGTGGTAGATAGACAGGCTCAAGTTCATCGAACGAGAGGGGGTGGGGCATGGAAGAGGAAAAGAAGAGCGGAGCAACGGGAGATTCCCAGGATTCGGGTGACAAAACTTCCCAGCATCATTACTGGCAATATTGCGTGAACTGCGGAACGCTCCTTCAGAGTCGCAAATGCAAGCTGTTCTGTCCCAAATGCGGTTTCTATCATTCATGCAGTGAACCCTGATTCTATTTTCGAAAGTGGCTTCACAGATACAATAGGTCAGGAGACTTGGCAGGAATCCTTTTACGAAAAGCTCCGTCGCATTGTCGACGAAACGACTGTCCACAGCACGTTGGGCAACACTTAGAGAGTCATTCAAGCTATTGTATTAATCTATGAAGAGACTGAACCTCGGCTGCGGCACGGACATCAGAAAGGGTTGGGTCAATCTCGATATCGCCGCTCTTGAAGGGGTGGATGTAGTCCATGATATCAACCAATTGCCTCTCCCTTTTGAAACTGAAGAGTTCGATCATATCCTCTGCAAGGATATTCTCGAGCACTTCGAATACGTCCAATTGCTGCGGGAATTGCACAGGATCCTGAGACAAGGCGGGGTCATAGAGATATGTGTGCCACATTTCACCTCTCAGGACAACTTCATCGATCCAACCCACAAAAAGCTTTTTTCTTTTCAAACGTTTGACTTTTTTGCGACAGGTTCGAAGTTCAAGAGAGACTATTATTTTGATTTCCATTTCAGCAGCATTCTGTCCTCCAGAATAACTTTTCATAAGGGTGTTTTCTTTTACAACTATTTGGTGGAGCCCTTGGTCAATCTCGGCAGGCCTACAAAGAAACTGTTCGAAGCCACATTCCTTTCAAGACTGTTTCCTGCGTACAACATTCTCATCACGATGGAAAAATAGTGTGGCTGGAAAAGACCTTCCACAAGCGACCCCTGACGTGACAATGTCGAGCATCAAAGACCAACATCGCTTCTATATCCGCGGGATCGATTTCGATTTTCTCTCTCGTACTCACATCATGGGCATTCTGAATGTGACGCCAGACTCATTTTCTGACGGGGGGCTTTTCTTCGACACAACGAAAGCGGTTGTGCGTGGCTTGCAGATGGTGGAAGAAGGCGCAGATATCATTGATATCGGTGGGGAGTCCACGCGGCCAGGGTCCGAGCCTGTTGCAGAGGAACAGGAGATTGAAAGAGTCGTGCCGGTGGTTGAGCGATTGTCGCGCGAGGTGAACACTCCGTTGTCGATTGACACCTGTAAGGCTGGTGTGGCGGAGGCAGCACTCGCTGCAGGGGCCTCCATTATCAATGACATTAGTGGAATGACTTTCGATCCCCTGATGATGGGTGTCGCGCACAAGCATGCCGCGACGGTTGTGCTCATGCATATCAAGGGCACGCCGAGAACAATGCAGCAGAACCCTCAGTATGACAATGTCATCCGGGAGGTCTTCGAGTTTCTGAGCATCCAAAGCGAAAAAGCACGAGAGCACGGAATTACGCAGATCATTGTGGATCCAGGAATAGGATTTGGAAAGAACCTGGAACAGAATCTTGACTTGGTCAAGGGCCTTAAGACTTTTTCACTACTGGGTTGCCCCGTTCTTGTCGGACCATCAAGAAAATCTTTCATTGGTAAGCTGCTGGACCTTCCCGTGGAGGAACGGCTGGAAGGCACGGCCGCCGCTGTCACGGCATGCATTCTCCATGGCGCACATATTGTCCGGGTGCATGACGTTAAGGAAATGAAGCGAGTGGCTTGTGTTGCCGATGCGCTGAAAGGAAACGTCGCACCGTTATGACCGCAGTCGTGATACCTGCGCTGAACGCTGCGCAGACTTTGAGTGAGGTGCTTTCAAAGGTGAGGCGCTTTGTTCCTCCTCAATTGATCCTCGTCGTCGATGATGGGTCCACGGATGCTACTGCACGCATCGCAGAGGAGTCTGGAGTCATCGTGATTCGGCATCCTGTAAATCAGGGAAAAGGGGCGGCGCTGCGGAGCGGATTTGAATATATCCTGGCACACACGGAATGTGGATGTGTGTTCACATTGGATGCCGACATGCAGCACGATCCGGAAGAGATACCGAAGTTCATTGCGCGATGGGATCAGGGGGGCGTTGATGTCATTGTTGGTAGCAGAAAACGAGCGGGAAGCAATATGCCATTTCACCGGAGGCTTTCCAACACCATCACCTCGTCGCTTGTCAGTGCACGGGCCGGTGTCGCAATCAAGGACAGTCAATCGGGCTACCGCTGCATTTCGCGAGACGTTTTGTCGGCAATACAACTTGATTGCGATGGCTATGAGGCGGAGACGGAGATGCTGATCAAGGCTGCACGGAAGGGATTCATTATCGACTTTGTTCCGATCGCAACGATTTATGGAACAGAACGAAGCTCTATGACGCATTGGCAGACGACCAAGCGTTTTCTTCAAGTTCTACTGAAGGAGTACTAATGGGGCGTTTTGAAGATGAACGTCGTGAAATGATCGATTTGCTCAAGGATCGTGGCATTGACGATGAACGCTTGTTGCAGGCGATGATGAAGGTAGAGCGTCATCTGTACGTCTCCGAACCGTTTGTGAACCGCGCATACGACGACACAGCGCTGCCGATTGCGAAACAACAAACCATTTCGCAACCGTACACCGTTGCGTTCATGACGCAAGAACTTGACCTGAAGATCGGAGCAAAAGTGCTGGAGATTGGGACAGGATCAGGTTATCAGGCTGCTATTCTCGCCGAGATGGGATGTAAGGTGTACACTATCGAGCGGCATGTCGACCTGCTTCTACAGGCTCGCAAGATGTTTGAGAAGCGCGGCTATCGGATCGGATCCAAAGCGGGAGACGGCACCATTGGATGGGCTGAGTTTGCGCCTTACGACGGAATTGTGGTGACAGCGGCTGCCCCCAATGTCCCTGAGCCTCTGAAGGAGCAATTGGCAGAAGGAGGCAAACTCGTGATTCCTGTTGGGGATCTCGATCTGCAGGATCTGCACGTTATCACCAAGGCGGGTGACTCATTCGAGGTGAGAATCGCGCAGGGTTTCAAATTCGTTCCTCTCATTGGCAAAAAGGGATGGAATGGCCAATCGTGACTTTGACGTCACGTCACAATTTCCCTGGAAACTCTCCCTTCTAATCGCATGTCCCCAACGAATCCCAGAATACTTGCCATCGTCGGGCCGACCGCATCCGGCAAAACTTCGTTGGCCCTATCCATTGCCAAGAAACGAGGCGTGGAGGTAGTTTCTGCGGACTCCCGCCAGATATTCAAGTATCTCGATATTGGAACAGCAAAGCCATCCATTGCTGAAAGAACGGAAGTGAAGCATCACTTTATCGATTTGTTGGAACCATCATGTGAGTATAATGCAGGGCAATTCGGTCATGATGGGCGGGAAGTAGTGACTGAGATCCTGAAGAAAAAGAAATTGCCGCTTCTTGTAGGGGGCTCAGGATTGTACGTGAGGGCGGTCATCGACGGCCTCTTCGATGGTCCCGGGAAAGACCTTGAAATCCGGATGATGCTCGAAGACCAACTTCAGAGTGAAGGATTGGACGCACTCCTGAACGCTCTCAGGATGGTTGACCCTTTGACAGCGGAAAGAATGAGAGAAATCACTCCTCGTAGAGTGATCCGTGCGCTCGAAGTGTACCGCGTCACCGGAAAACCGATCTCCCAACTTCACTCGGAGGAAAACTTTACACCCGGATTTGAAGCGTACCAAGTCGGTTTATTGTGGGAAAGGAAGGAACTGTATCAGCGGATCGACAAAAGGGTGGAGGCAATGATCTCAGCCGGCCTCGAGGATGAGGTGAAGAGCTTGATCTCCAAAGGCTACGACCGGCATCTGAATGCACTGAACACTGTGGGGTACAAAGAGGTCTTTGAACACATGGCAGGCATCCACAGCCACGAGGAAATGATAGAATTGATCAAGAGGAACACGCGGCGATTCGCAAAACGGCAGATGACATGGTTCAGGAGGGATCAACGGATCCGTTGGATGCGTGTGTCGGGCGACGATTGGCTCGAGAGGGTCACGCAGACAGTACTCGAAGCGTTGGACAGGCGACCACGCTCGCGGCGGTAAGGAATATCGCCATTGCTTTTCGGCGACATCTTCCATATATTTGAATTGTAGTACGAATCAGTTCGGGGCGTGGCGCAGCCTGGCTAGCGCGCTTGGTTCGGGACCAAGAGGTCGGGGGTTCGAATCCCCCCGCCCCGACGACTCACCAAATTCTCATCTCCTCCCTGATTTCTTCACTTTGAAGCACTTTTCGGGCTTACGACAGGTTCATTGAATCTGGTCGCATTTTTGGGTACCTTTCAACATTCACTGTCATTTCAAGGCCATGTCCTCAGCAATTATCGCAATTGTGGGTCGCCCCAACGTGGGGAAATCAACGCTCTTCAATCGTATTCTGGGGTTTCGTGAGGCTATCGTTCACGATGTCCCCGGGGTCACGAGAGATCGCAAGTATGCCGAGACTGAATGGGCCGGAAACCACTTCACAATCATCGACACTGGTGGGTTCGTACCCGATTCGGACGATGTTTTTGAACGGGCAATTCGCGAACAGGCCGCAATTGCGATCGAAGAAGCCGACGCCGTCGTGTTTGTCGTTGATGCAGAAGTCGGCCTCACTCCGCTCGACACAGAAATTGCGAACATCCTCAGGAAATCCAAGAAGCCTATCTATCTGACAGTCAACAAGATCGACTCGGCAAAACACGAGGTGAATGCGCATCAGTTCCACGAACTCGGTCTTGGAGAACTGCTCACGATCTCAGCGCTCGCAGGCAGGCAGATCGGAGATTTTCTTGACGCAATCACTGCCCGGTTTGACAAAGGCGAAGAAGTTGAGGATCAGTCACGGCTTCGTTTGGCGGTCATTGGGAAGCCGAATGTGGGCAAGTCTTCAATTGTCAATGCTCTGCTGGGCGTGAAGAGACAAGTGGTGACCGACATTCCAGGGACAACACGCGACCCGATCGATTCCATTCTGAAGTACAATCGTGAAGAGTATATACTGATCGATACTGCTGGGCTGAAGAAAAAGCGGCATGTGTCGGAAAGTGTGGAATTCTATAGTGCCCTTCGTACTCTCAAGAGTATCGAACGCTGTGACGTCGCGCTGATTCTCTTTGATGCCAAGCGTGGATTCGATGTCCAGGACCTTCACATTGTCGAGTCAACGATGCAGAGAAACAGAGCCGCACTGATCGCGGTAAACAAATGGGACCTCGTCGAAAAAGAGACGAACACGTCAAAGCAATATGAGACGTTCCTCCGCGCAAAACTGGGACTTTACGACCATCTTCCAATCGTTTTTGTTTCAGCGTTGACAAAGCAGCGAATTCATAAGCTGATTGACATGGCGAAGTTCGTACACGAAGAGCAATGCAAGCGAATTGAAACGAGCCGCCTCAACAATGTCCTGCTTCCGGAAATCGAAAACAATCCTCCCAAGTCGTCGAGCCCAAAAGAAATCAAAATAAAGTACATCTCTCAGGTGAAAGTCCGGGCTCCCGTGTTCGCCTTTTTCTGCAATGAACCAACCCTGATTCAGGAATCGTACAAACGATACCTGGCAAACAAACTCCGAGAGCACTTCGGATTCCAGGGAGTTCCCCTCACTCTTACATTCAAACGGAAGTGATCTTCCCTTTCTTGAGGAGTTGTAATGAAGAACCTCATCATTCTAGATCATCCCATCGTACAGCGAGATGTCACGCTCTTGCGTGACAAGAGAACCCCCAGCAATCAATTCCGCGCGATTTTGCGCAGGGTCTCGGCACTGATGGCGTTCGCGGTCACGGCAGATTTGCCGTTGCGTTCCGTCAGCGTGACGACGCCGTTGGCGAAGACAAAAGGACGTGTGTTGGCGCGTCCTGTGGTTCTCGTTCCCATCCTCAGGGCTGGCCTCGGACTTGTTGGAGGTTTCGTGGAGGTTCTCCCCGATTCGAGGGTCGGTCATATCGGTCTCTACCGCGACGAACACTCCCTGAGGCCTGTCGACTACTACTTCAAAGTACCGCGGAACATCAGGGAGGCTATGGTCTTTCTGCTTGATCCGATGCTTGCAACAGGTGGAAGTGCAACCGCTGCATTGACCTACCTGAAAAATCATGGGGCAAAGACTCTTGTGTGCGTGACGCTCGTAGCCGCACCAGAAGGTGTGCGACGGGTTCATAAGGAACACCCGGAAGTAAAGATTTATACTTGTGCGCTAGACAAGAAGCTCAATGCACGCGGATATATTCTCCCGGGGCTTGGCGACGCAGGCGATCGAATGTTTGGGACGGAGTGAGGAGCTCGATTGAACCGAATTACATACATTCTCCTGGTTGTCTTGCTCACGATTGTGCCCTGCGCTTCCCAGTCGAAGCTCCCGAACGCGAAGTTGCACTCGCTGGTACTTCAGGGAATCGACCTGACATGGCAGGAAAAGTACAGTCATGCTGATTCGGTTTTTCAACGCGTTATTCGGGAATTCCCGGGCCACCCCGCCGGTTATCTTTATCAGGCCGGCGTTGTGCTCGCAAGGGCTATGGATAACGAAATGGAAGTCGATCTGGCGAAATTTGATTCACTCGTCGATATCGGCAGAAGAAAAGCAAAGGGCATGATCGAATCGGGAAGTGACCGTACATGGGGGAACTTCTTCGTGGGCACCGCAGACGGCTCTGATTCATATGCCAGGGTTTACCGAGGTGATTGGTTTGGGGGTACACGAAAGGGATTTTCGTCCGTCTCTTCCTTCAAAGACGCAGTGAAACTGGATTCAACGCTCTGTGATGCCTACGCGGGCATCGGAGCGTTCTACTACTGGCGAAGCCGCAAAACTGAGTTCTTCAATTGGATCCCATTTGTAGGTGATGATCGATCTGAAGCGTTCACCTTGCTGACGAAGTCTATCGAAAAGGGAACCTATAACCGGTTCACGGCGCTTGGCATGTTGGTAGCGATCTACACCGATGCTGGCATGTTTGAGAAGGCGGTGACCTGCTCCAGGGAGGGATTGAAGAACTATCCCCGGAACCGGGGGTTTCTCTGGGGACTTGCTACCGCTTTTCACAAAGCGGAGAAGTGGACCGATGCTGCTGGTGCATATCAACAGTTGCTGGACGCAATCATGGAGTCACAAGACAACAATCATTACAATGAGATCGTTTGTAGGCTCAATCTTGCGAAGGTCAAAACTGAGATGCATGATTCTTCGGGTATCGCGAATCTTCTGAAGGATATCACGAAGTTCCAGGAATCCGATTTCCCGAATCATCTGCAAAGTCGAGCAAAAAACAAGCTTGAGCAAGCAGAGGAGATGCTTCTCACGTCGGCCAGAAGCCAGACACAGACAGGGAAGCAGCGACCTCATCCTTGACATAAACTCCCGGTTGAGTATATTCTACGAAGAAGCAAAGCGACCATGCTCCCATGATTGACGCTCAATTCAAGAACAAGCTCGACGATCTGCTCGAAGTCTGCAGGAAAAACCTCCGCGCAGTCGATGAGGACCTCATCATTCGAGCCTTCACACTGAGCCTCAATGCCCACAAGAACGATCTGCGGGCTTCGGGGGAGCCGTACTTCTATCATCCGTATGAAGTAGCGATGATTGTGGCAAAGGAAATACCCCTCGACGACGTCTCTGTTGCCAGTGCCTTACTCCACGATGTTGTGGAGGACACAACGTTCGACCTGAAAGACATCCGTGCAGAATTCGGAGACGCCGTTGCGGACATTGTCGATGGCGCAACGAAGATCACGGATATCTTCCGGAGTCACGAAGTTACTCAGGCCGAGAGCTACCGGAAGCTGCTGTTGTCGATGGTCAACGACATTCGGGTCATGCTGATCAAGTTCGCTGATCGCCTTCACAACATGCGCACGCTGGAGTATCTCCCTCCTGACAAACAACAGCGGCTCGCCCGTGAGACCCTGGACATCTATGCCCCATTCGCGCACCGTTTCGGTTTGGCAAAGATCAAGTGGGAACTTGAAGACCAGTCGTTCAAGTTCCTGCACCGTGCTGAGTACGATCAGATAGCTCGGCAGCTCAAATCGAGAAGACGTGAGCGTGAAAACTATATAAAGAAGTTCACCTCGCCGATTGAGAAACGTCTGGCAGAAGAGTCCATTACGTACGAGCTTGAGGGCCGCCCGAAACATCTCTTCAGCATCTACAACAAGATGGTGAAGCGGAGTAAGCCCCTGGATGAGATATACGATCTTTTTGCGATTCGTTTCATCCTGGACACGAAAGACAACAATGACTGTTTCCTGGTGTATGGTATTATTTCCGAAATTTACAAACCCATCCCGGAACGGTTCAAGGACTATATCTCGATCCCGAAGAAAAATGGCTATCAATCCATTCACACCACTGTGGTTGGTCCCGGCGGAAAACTGGTGGAAGTACAGATTCGGACGAGAGGAATGCACGAAGTTGCTGAAAAGGGTGTGGCCGCGCACTGGATGTACAAGGAAAACAAGAGTTCCATCGACAAGGAGCTTGAGCAATGGGTGAGTTGGGTGCGGGAGATATTCGAACAGAAGAATGATGATACGCCGAAGGAGCTTCTGGAGAGTTTCAAGCTCAACTTGTATCAGGATGAGATCTATGTATTTACCCCGAAGGGTGACCTCAAGATTCTCCCGAGGGACGCAACGCCGGTCGACTACGCATTTGAGATCCACTCGAACATTGGATATCACTGCATCGGCGCCAAGGTGAACGGGCGCATTGTTCCTCTGAATTCTCTCCTGAGGAGCGGCGATCAGGTTGAGATCATTACGTCGAAAAACCAGAATCCAAATCCTGATTGGGACAAGTTCGTCGTTTCGCATAAAGCGAAGGCGCATATCCGACGCTGGGTCAAGGAAGAGCTGCGGAAGAAAGCAGACGAAGGGAAAGAAATCTGGGAGAAGAAGCTCAAACGGCGTAAACTCCATTACAACGAGGATGATCTTCTGAAGATTGTGCATTCTGTGAAGATCGAAAACCTCCAGAGTTTTTATCTTGACGTGGCAGAGCATCGCATTGATCCTGACCTCTTCATCGAAGATATCGTGATTCGTGCAAAACACGCAGGTGAGCCTGACCAAAAGCCCGCTGAAGAGTCGCAGTCCTTGTTCAAGAAATTCATCGATTCGGCCCGAGAGCTCACGACGGGGATCTCGATTCTTGGAAGCAATGACAATTTCATGCACCAGTACGCAAAGTGCTGCAATCCGATACCCGGTGACAGTATTGTTGGATTTGTGACGATTGGAGAAGGGATCAAGATTCACCGGAAGGACTGCAAAAACGTTCTTTCGAAACGTATGGCAGAGAGCGAGCGAATCGTCGAAGTGAGCTGGCCTGCTGCTAATGCAGCGGATTTCATTGTCGCTGTGCGTGTTTATGGGAAAGACCGGCCGGGTCTTCTCAGCGATGTGACTCATGCCATCTCCACGTATCAAAACACGAATATCCGCAGTGTCAATATCGATTCCCGTGGCTCGCTCTTCGAGGGTCAGATCATTCTCTTTGTGAAGAATACCGAGCATCTTGCACGCGTTGTCGAAAAGATCAAGAAAGTCGAAGGCATTCTCGAAGTCGAACGGTTCTTTGGCTGATCGGTCCTCGTCCTAAGGAGGTTTTCCTGTCGCACGAAAAAAGAATATTGGGCATCGACTATGGGACACGCAGGATAGGAATCTCCCTGAGTGATCCTCTTCAGATTATTGCCCAGCCGTTTGATACTCTTCCGAACGACAAGCTGGCACTCAGTCGGATCTGTGAGATCGTTGAGAAAGAAGCGGTGGACGTTGTCGTCGTGGGTATGCCTTTGAATCTCAAGGGAGAAAAAGCACAGAAAGCGCAGGAAGTCGAGAGATTCATCGAAATGCTGAAGGGTCAAACGTCTGCGGAAATCGTCAGCTGGGATGAACGGTTTACGACAAGGATGGCGCACCAGACCATGCTGGACATGGGCACAAAGCGACAGGAGCGACGTTCGAACAAAGGTCGGATCGATGCGATGGCTGCCGCCATACTCCTGCAAAGCTATCTCGACAGTCGAAAACGTTCCTTGAGTTGCTAGCCATGGCGCGATATGAGTGGATTCAAAGAATCTGGAAAGTCTCTTTTGCGTGGGTTCGTCGTCACAAGTTTCTTACGCTCATCTTCATTTTGACTGGATGGATCGTCCTTGAGATAGTGACCCTTCCGTTTGGAGATGTGCGAAGGCTCAAGACAGCCAACCCGGGCGAAACGGCATTCATGCGTGAGCACGAGCAGCAAGCGATTGCCGAGGGAAAACACTTCAAGAAAATTCAACGATGGATAGCGTTCAGTGCAATCCCTAAAGACGCGATCAATGCAGTTATTGTATCAGAGGATGGAACATTTTGGTCGCATTCAGGATTTGATTGGTTTGAGTTCCGCGAATCAATTGAGCGCAATATGAAGGAAGGGAGAGCAGCCAGGGGAGCAAGCACGATTACGCAACAGCTTGTGAAGAATCTCTATCTCTCTTCCTCGAAGAATCCATTGCGCAAACTCAAAGAGTGGATGCTCACGTGGTACATCGAACGGACTCTAAGCAAACAGAGGATTCTGGAATTGTATTTGAACGTGATTGAATGGGGGTGGGGGATCTATGGGATCGAGGCGGCTTCTCAAAAGTATTTCGGCAAGTCTGCGTCATTGTTGTCGCGGGAAGAATCTGCAAGGCTGGCTGCCGTTATCCCGAATCCCCGCCGACTCAAAGTCGACAGAGAAACTCCCTATCTTGAGCGACGGTCGCAGCTCATACTCAGCCGGATGGCCGCACAAGGTCTTTGAATGTGCAAGGGTTGATCAATGAACGGCAAAGAACTGCAAACCTTGCTTGCGGAGGGGGAAGGGTTCCAACTCGAGTTCAAACGCAAAGTCTCGAGTCCCGCGAAGATCGCGCGCGCCCTTGTTGCCTTCGCCAACACGAAAGGGGGAACTATCCTCTTCGGTGTAGACGATGATAAAACGATCGTTGGGGTTGAAAGTGAGAAGACAGAGGCTGAGATGATTGAGATTGCGGGAAAGGTTCACTGTGAACCTCCCATTGAACCGGCGATTGAAATCGTCTCATACAGAGGGAAGGATGTTATTGTTGTCACGATCGAGGAAAGCGCTGAGAAACCACATAGGCTTGTTGACCAAGAGAGTGAATCGGACGACCCGGAGTCCAAAGTCCTGATCAGGGTCAAAGACAAGACGGTTGTGGCGAGCAAAGAAGTGGTCAAGATCCTGCAGTCGGAAAGCCCAGACGCACCTCCGATGCGAATCAGTATCGGAGAGACTGAGCGCCGACTTCTGGACTATCTCGACGGAAACGAGCGTATTACAGTGCGACAGGTTGGGAAACTCGTAAACATATCCGATAGGCGCGCATCGCGCTTGTTGATACAGCTTGTGAGAGCGGGTGTTCTGCGGATTCACACACACGAAAAGGAAGACTTCTATACGTTGGCCTACTGAGAATGGTTCCTTGACGCCCTCCAGATCCTGTTGAGCTCGAAAATTGCAACACCGTACGCGACGGCTACATTGAGAGACTGCTTCACGCCAAATTGTGGGATCTCAATCGCTTTGTCGCATTCCGCGAGGACATCGTGTGAGACTCCGGTGATCTCATTGCCAATAACCAGGCATAAAGGATACTGTGTGGTGGAGACCTCGTAGTAAGGAACAACCTCGTCTACGAGTTCGAGACAAAACGCGTGGTATCCGGAAGCCTTCATTTGTCTCACCGCTTCGGAGGGGTCCTTGACATACTCCCACGGAACGCTCTGGGTTGCTCCTAGCGCAGTCTTCTCGATCTCTTTCCGGGGAGGTCTCGGAGTGAAACCGGTGAGGATGAGCTTTTCGAGGAGTACCCCGTCAGATGTTCTGAAAATGGAGCCAACATTGTAGAGGCTTCGAACATTGTCGACTATAACAACAACGGGAAGACGATCGCCGGCCCGGATTTCGTTCAGTTTGGTCCGTTTGCTGTCTATCTCGGAGTGAGTGAGTTTCCTCATGCCCTATGATATGCGTTTTTTTGCCGAAATTGAAGAGAAAGTTGTCTTGAGGCGCCAGCATTTGTCAATATGTCGTCTCCATCTTCTTCTGTTGATAGAAAGTGATATTTTGCGTATATTTTAAATCCAATTTGTAGAATCTTGCGAACCATCGTAATTGCCATTGATGGCCCGGCCGCGTCGGGCAAAAGCACTACAGGACGGCTCGTTGCTCGTCGGCTGGGGTATCTGCACATCGATACCGGGGCGATGTATCGGGCTGTGACGCTACGCGCTCTGGAAGAAAAGCTTCCTTTGGAAGACGCGGATCGCATCAGCGCATTGGCCGAGAAGACCCAACTGAGACTGGAGAAGGGGGACAATGGCGTGCGCGTTTTCGTCGATGGACGAGAAGTGACGCAACAAGTGCGATCGGCGCAAGTGACACGAAGCGTTAGCGCCGTCAGCAGCTATCAGAGAGTGCGAAACGTGCTTGTTCGCGAACAGCGAAGAATGGCTGATGGTGGGGGAGTGGTACTCGAAGGTCGGGACATCGGAACAGTGGTGCTTCCAAATGCCGATCTGAAGATCTTTATGATCGCGAACGTTCCCCAACGAGTAGAACGCAGAAAAAAAGATCTTGAGATCGCAGGTGTGGACGTTGACAGTGTTACGCTCGAACAGGAAATCAGGGAGCGGGATCGGTTGGACTCGACCCGTGAAGCCAGCCCGCTCCGCAAAGCATCAGATGCAATCGAGGTTGATACCTCGGGAATGAGTATCGAAGAACA
The DNA here is from genome assembly GCA_026390585.1 of Ignavibacteriales bacterium. Taxonomy (GTDB): domain Bacteria; phylum Bacteroidota; class Ignavibacteria; order UBA10030; family UBA10030; genus UBA9647. The sequence continues at coordinate 14,384 of JAPLFP010000238.1, forward strand.
GGTTGATTTCGTTGTTGCCAGGGCGAAGGAAATTATTGAGGGTGGAGGCAAGTGAACGTAACGATCGACAGGTCTTCAGGGTTTTGTTGGGGAGTTGTACGAACCATTGACATCGCCGAGCAGGAACTTGCGGAATCCAACGATTTGTTTTCGCTGGGTGATGTGATCCACAATCCTGTGGAGATCCATCGTCTGGCGGAAAAGGGGTTGAAGACCATCGCCCTCAGCGAATTGGAGAAGGCAAAGGGGGGGAGAGTCCTGATTCGGGCACATGGTGAACCGCCATCGACCTACAAGCGTGCGCAGGAACTTGGTATCACGATTATCGATGCGACGTGCCCGGTGGTAACAAAAGTACAGGAACGGATTCACCGGTTCTACACGGACGAGTACCAAGTTGTCATCTTCGGGAAGCAGGAGCACGCCGAGGTCATCGGTTTGATTGGACAGACGAACGGCGAAGCTATCGTCATCAAGTCATTGGAAGAGATCGGCAGTGTCGCTCTGGATCGCAAGACGGTTCTCTTCTCGCAGACGACGATGGACAAGCCGACGTTCTATGTTTTGAAAGAAGAGCTCCAGAAGCGCATCAAAGATCTGGTGGTGGGATCCATCGAAGATGAAGCCATCGAATTCCACGCCAAGGATACGATTTGCGGGCAAGTGTCCGGGCGTGACAAGAAGATTCGTGAGTTCGCGGCATCCAATGACGTTGTGATGTTTGTCGCTGGAAGAAACAGCTCAAACGGGAAAGTCCTCTACGGCATTGCGAAGGAAGCCAATTCGCGAACGTATTTCATCGAGGACGAGCGGGAGTT
>JAPLFP010000052.1 GCA_026390585.1 Ignavibacteriales bacterium
CAGTCTCTGCAACTCATCTTTGGAAGGTGACTCCATGATTCGGCACCGATAGCAACAACCCTTGAGCGCATTAGAACCGTAATAAATCCAATATGGTAAGTCAATCATTCTATATTGTTCTGAACAGATTTCGCACCGAACAATATTCTTGTTCTCTTCAAACCATTTTCGGAGCGAAGACACATTTTTTTTGATTTTTCGAGAGAGCAATATCGTCTTACTTCTTATCTCACCTTCTATGGTTCCTAAACACTCCTCCATAGATTTCGCATGTATCGGAACTCGATTAGGGAATGCTTGTTTATATAACGAACTAAATTTTGCAGCATCTAGACTTACATTTGAGGCTTTTCGAAGAAACACTGGATGTATTATTTTATCTAGATATATCCATGCAAATATTCCATGTCGCTGAATTTGTTCATTCATTATTTTGAGATAATCGTCGTCATAGAAGGCTTCATCAAAATACTTGAAGTAATCTGTTTTCAATATCTCTTCCATCTTACGATTAGAATGTTCCTCAGCATGAATGAAGTCGTGGTCAAGGTATTTATCTAGTCCGAAGGTAAACTGAGTGTTCTTGGGGAAAATATAGTAAGCTGGATTATATTCTTCTATTATAGGCTTTCCCATAGCGGTATGTTAATTGAACGAAGACACCAACATGAAGACACGGTGACAGGTGAACTGAATATCAAGCGGAACTTAGCAGAGCAAGTTGGCAGTATCAATGCTCTTTGTTATCACTTCGCTCAACTTCCGCCCATCCCCCGCCTGAGTGAATTCTGAAGACTACTCGAAGAAATCAGAATCGGTTTTCTCGTGTGGCTCGACAACAGTATTGTAGGAAGGTAGGAACCTAACCACCAAGGAGTTCATTTGCCTCGAAGCAAATTCCTTTAAATGTTCTTATAGTGGTCGAGGTGACACGCCTTGCAGTGCTCTTTGATAAAAGGCCTTCTGAAATCAACATGCAATGTTCCCTTGTGAGTGCGATGGCAACCACGACAGAGCGTTTGGAGGTTTTCAATTTCCGACTTGCCTCCGTCTGTAACGGGGATGATGTGGTCAGTTTCAAGGTTCTCCAATGCGCCACAGAGCAAGCACTTCTGTCCATCGCGTTCCAATACTGCACACCGTAGCTTAGGATTGATATAGTGAGCCCGTGCACGCAGTTTCTTGACTCTTCTATGAAAGAGAGAGGATTTTTGCGTGGTAATGAGTCCGAGTTTCGCAGCTCGATACATCACACCGGCATCAGAAGTTCCCTGCCACCAGATGCGACCCTTGCTTCGAGCGTAGTTCTTGTGCCACAAATTGACGGCTTCGGCGATTTGAGCAGGGTCATGACTGTCCCACAGACCAATGAGCAGTTTTTCGGTCTCTGGATTCCAAGGTCGTGCTAACGAGATTTTGGGCACAGCTGCCTGCACTAATGCCTTCGAAGCCTCGGCTCTCTCCTTCCAAGAGTGTATTCTTAGCTTGCGATTCCCGTTTTTCGTCAAGCTCCCTGAGCCTTCCCATTAGTCGCAAGATGCGCTCACCTTGGTGTCGCCAACTGGCGTCAGTGAGCAAAACATTTGGAGGGGGTCTTGTTCGTTTACCGCTAGGTATGTACCGCTTTTTCAGCGTTGACGCAACATTGTGCTTCCCCAGGCAATTTGCATCCAACAGGCCCTCCCACTCACAGGTTTCCATCTTTCGCATTTCCCTTTATACCACCTGTCCTGCCTGCTGCTCCTGCTCAGCGTGCAGTTTTAGTCGTATTGACAATGCATGAGTGCCTTGGTAACTTGACATCAGGGATTTTCCCACCTACCGTTCCAGAAGACCTCGTTGGATGTAATAGAGAATCCTCTGGATTCACGACGAAGCGATGAGGGAAGCTTTTTTGCTCAAAAGACAGGAAGACCCGGCGTCTACACGCGCCTAATGTGCCGACAAGAATAAATGCGATATCGCGCCAATTAGCCGCCATTTGAATCGAAGGATGCACAATGCGGAAAAAGACATTGCCGACGCGCTTACCGAGAAATCCGTTTACCAAGACTCTTGAGCAAGCCAACTTAACTGTTTGTGAGGACTTGCCACTTGATTCAGTGTTCGAAGCAGAGCCAGACGAGCATCTGTCATCCGATGTCCTTCAAGCCCTTTCTGAGGTAAAGCTCGAGTTCGTTGTCGGCGCGCTCGATTCCAGAGAGGCACTTTTTGCAATCACTTTCATAAACCCGATGGCAGTTTTCGATTCTCACACCCATTCCGTCGAGCAGGCTGTCAACTATTGCTTTCACCAAACCCATCTTGAACTATTAAGAATTGGGACAGAATTCCTACAGCCTTTTGAACGCGTCTCTCTCCTTGAATGGGTCATTCAAAGGTACGTGGCTTGGAAGACAGAGTACTCGAAGTATTGCGAACAATATGGCTACGACTTGGCGGATATCATTTTCGACCATCGCTACCACTTTCCTGCCGTACGCATCGTTGCGGGGAGGTTGCTTCAACTCGGCGTTGACACCTCTTCCATTTTCGGTGGCCTTCCTGACCGTGAACTGTCTATGATGGATTCTCCCGCGTTTATTTGCGAAAAGGTCGGCGAAGGTGAATGGTCCACAGAACCTGATGGCAATCGTGCCATTGAATTGACCCTGATGCTCGCAAGCGTTCCAGATGACAAGAAAAGACCATACAACCGTCTCGAGCTTGACGAAGTCACCCGTTCAAAACAGACCGTCACGGTAACTGTGTTCGGCAGCGCCGGCGAGGTCAACATCGAATCCGAAATCGGCATAATCCAGGCTAACCAGACTTTCTTCTATGGTCTGCGAGGAGCCGATATGGCCACCATCGCGAGGGGTTTGGCCACGTACCTTTGCCTCAAACAAATTGAAAGTTGGCTTGTGCATAGTGCCACGCCCACGAGGCACGATTCGAACGGCGGACAATAAACGACATACAATGCAGCGTCTACAGCACTTGTGATTATTCCGATGGAGTAATGCAATGAGCAGAAATCTCCCCTTCATCCAACAGGTATTTGGCGGTCCCGACGAGGGTCCCACTTCTCCGAGAATGACTGAGAAGGGTCTGGTCTTCGTGGCAACACCATTTACTGGTGTCAATATGCTCGCTGTCTCAGAAGTGTATGCTGTCATTCGAGATGAATGCGCATCCCTGGGACTACAAACAAAACGAGTGTTTCACTCTGACGATACCATCTTTGTGTTAAGAGAAATAACCAATCTGATTGAGTCCGCTGAATTCATAATCCTCGACCTTACACATCAACGTCCAAACTTATATTACGAGTTGGGCTATGCACATGGCACTTGTCCAGATACTACCAAGATTCTGCTTATCGCAAAGGAGGGCTTTCAGTCGGAGTTTGACCTCTCTGCGCTTTGCATTCACATTTACAAGTCCACCGACCACTTGAGAAGCATCGTAGCTACCGAGATGATAAGGTTCATTCAAGAACGGAGGTAAGAAGAAAGCAATGGCTCGTGATAGCCTTTACGGCAGTGCACATCAGAACAAATGGCCGCACGAAAAAAGAGTTTTTGACCTGTTCCAAGAATACGAGAAAAAATGGCTTGCCCAAAAGGAAACCTATGGCTGGAACAACCTGCTCGTTGACCTGCGGAATGAAGTCACAACAATAATCGATGAGACCTACCAGCAATTAGCGATTCAACTCAAGCACAACCTTTCTATTCCCTCATCCCGTCGCAAGTCAATTCTATTTGCACAGCCACCGGAGCAAACACCGTGTCAGATTTGCGGCGAGACACGCGTCACAAATGTGTCTCACATCATCCCAAGAGAACTGGGCGGCTCTGAATCTGACGACAATATCATATCGCTCTGTGCAAATCACCATTACTTGTTCGACCAAGTTCATCTTACGGAAGAAGAATTTTCCAAGATTGATGTGTCCGACAAAGCCGCTGATTCAATCCAATACTTCAAGATAATTCATCTCGGTCGCCACAGAATGTACTGGAAATACGGCGTCAACAAGATGGGCACATGCAGATGCGGCAATCTGGATTACGAAATCGATGTTTGGCTTAACGGTTCTTTCATCGAGCCTTGTCTTAAATGTCCGCACTGCGGAGACAAGCTCGTCCTGCGAGGCAAGCATCCTTTGCCTGAAGAAGTCGCCATCAGCATTGACACTCTGATGAATCTTCCAGACAGCGAGGAGAAATCTGTCCACATCAGGGAAATAGAAGATAAGGTTCGAGCAATTGCGAGAGAGAAGTTTGTTCACAAGTAGCCGCTGCGGTTTGCCCCAGACGTTATGTGCCATTCGCACGAGGTAATCCATGACATTCGAACCTTTCAAAGAATTGGCTGACGAGCTCGAGGTGCTCTCCACGTTATGCCAGGAGGCAGAGAGAGCTTTGCCTACAATAGACCAGAAGAGAAATCCCAACGATACTCAACACCAAGTCCTGTTTCTTTCTTTGGTCCGGGTCATCAAGTACTTTGACGCCTATCTTCAACTCGCAAGGACAGGTTACGGCGAACCTGCTGCATCTTTGGTGCGCTCGATTCATGAGGCTTCACTTTGGATGCGCTGGAGTCTCATTAGCAAGAACAATGCGGAGGTTTACTTCAATGCAAGTAAGGGAGAGGCAATAAGGATTGCGAACAAACTCCTTGCCCGCAATCTGATACGCCTCACTAATTTTCCCGACCAAACACTGGCCCAAGAAATGCTCAAGAGCCACCTGAAGAACTTCAAGTTCCCTTCGTGGGACCAGTTGGCAAAAGAGACCGGCTTGGAAGATTTGCACAGTATTGTCTATCCTTTCCTCTCCGCGATGTCTCATGGTAGCTGGCTGTTCATGGGTGAGGGGATTCTAAAGGACAAGACCGTTTCTCCACTGCCAGATTTTCAGAACATTCTGCCCTATCTCTCAATTGCCAACAACACCTTTCGCGACTGCTACTTGGTGTGTAAGGAATGGATACTCCACGGCCGGCTTCATCCAGTTCCCGACATTCGCAAATTGATGACCCGACAAAATTAGTCTTACACGGATGCAGATGGCACATAAGGGGAGCCATCACTTGACGAGAAGGAATACTACGGAGAACGGCTGAGGCTGAAATCTATAAATGAGGATATCACAAGAACGATATACAATAAGTTAAAGAAGAGTCAATCTTGAATAATTCTGCATCCTATACAAAAGAGACCCAGGAACAGAACATCACAGATAGATTGTCATGCCAGAGATGACAAAGATTGATTCTTATGCTATGCAGCACGCTAGAGAATACGGGCATGATTGTTTTATTCGCTTGTTGCTCCATTCATCGTTCAAGTTCCCTGAGACTTTGATTGACGAGGAAGAAGAGATTTACAGATGGGTGATAAAAGCAATATTGCAGCGCCAAGGAAGCCGGACAGTGGGAAGATTACTTGCCAATCAGATGCGTAGAAAGGGTTACAACTGTGATTTTGAACTTGTAGCAGGCACATTGATAGGCGAACATTATTCTTGGGGCCAATGGCGATACCAGATTGAGTCGGTAAGAACACACAGCACTTACTATTCGGACGAGTTCATAAAGAAGAAAGGAATCAGAAAGGAAGACCTTCTAGTCTACAAGCTCGTTTATAAATATGGCTGTAAGCATTGCAGACAGATTTGGCTGCATAAGGATGGGACTCCGAAACTCTATACCGAAGATTTCGTACGGAATCAATCCACTAATTATGATAAGAAACCAAACGAATGGAAACCTCAAATTGGATTGGTTCATCCAGGCTGCACCGAGGGCGGAATCAAGATTGCTCGGCTGGGAATTGACAATTTGACGTACCCGAAGATATTTGACTGTGATGTTCAGGACAGATAATCACGTGAAAGGACGAACGATATGGCTATCTATGGAATCGGTGCTTTCTTCACAGAAGATGTAAGTGGACGATTTATCTCTGCAAATCTCGTTGGCGTTGGATGGGCAAGAGACGACGCACCGGAGCTTCACCAATACATGCGCTCTCTTAAAGTAGGGGACATTGTCTATATTAAGGCGTTCCCCCCAAATGTAAATCAAGTAATTGTAAAAGCAATTGGAATAGTCGTTGATGACATCTTGCTCGACGAATCAAGCACCGACAATCTGGTGTCATGCGGTCGGCGAGTTCGCTGGGTATCAACAGAACAGTTTTCTATCCCCAAGCCGACAGAACGAAATAACGTGCGACAAAATACTATGTACGAAGAATTTCATCCTGAAATACAGCAGCACATTATCAATCGCATTGTTGCTGCCTAGTGTATTGAAAGAGAATGAGTGAAGAGAGACAAACCGCGATACCCAAGAAAAACATATCACATATTTAGGGAAACACCACCCTAGTGTGCCCATTGAGATTGGGCTCACACCACTAGATATCTGCCTAGAAATATTCAGAGATTACTATAACTCATTAGCCGGGCAAGTCAAGATGGTGAATGATTTCTACGAGAAATCCCCAGAGTGAATTCGCTGCTCGCCTGCGAAAGCACTTGCTCAGTCTGACCGAGGAGAAAATAATTCAAGAATCGCCCGATGAACGGTAGCATTGCCAAAATTAAATCGCTCTCGATGAAGATTACACTAGTTGACATCGCACTGTGGGCGGTTGACAAAGGGAAACTAACTCGACAATGGTCAGGTGCAAAGGAGACGGTCTTCTCGAAGGATTTGGTAACGTATGGCACAAGCTGACGAAAACAATATTGGTTCAACCTTGAAAGACTGGTTGATGGAAGTGGTCGCTTCAAAGGTACTTACCCTTTTTGAGCCAGAGAAAAAGAGCATCCCAAATGTCAACATTGGGCAGTCAAGATATATTTCCGGAAAACTTGGCAAATCGCGGGATGACTCTTTCATCAAGTTCCCACAACGTTATGGTCGCCATACCACCTTAGCAGGCATTTGGATGTTTCTTAAGAAGGACCATGAGAAGGAATATCTCGTCACTGCGTTCGGAAAGCGAAAGGGGGCTGGCACAGACCGCCCCGCGCAGTTTGATGGCATACACATCTCTCACGGGTCCGAACATAGCGTAAGATTCTCGGCGACTTGTCTTAGTTACCTACAAGAACACACTAATAGAATTGAAAACGCTGAAGTTATGATTTGCCACAATCATCCTAAGAATTTCATTAGCAATCTGGTTTCTCAAATTATCGATTGGAGCCCGCTGCCATCAAATACAGACCGTGAAACGATGTACCAATTCAGGTACAGGGGTTTAGTGCGGTGGCTGGCATCAGGCCACTTTCCTAGCTTGAGATTTTTCGTGGTTGAAAATGGTGGCCTCCGGGAAATTCAGTTGCCGCCTTTTGAGAGAATTTCTGAAATACTGAATAGCATGACAAATCAAACCTCTAGTATCAATTCATAGAAGGTTGGAGCCAAGATAGAATTCTTCCCAATATCATTGCGTTAGCGAGACTCCCGGTGCAGACGCGTCATTCCTCCTGGCGATTCGTTACCCTCACCGCCAGATTCGGTTTCTCCCAACCACCACTTTCCACTTTTCGCATTTCCTTCTGAACCACCTGTCCTTTCTTTGGTTCCTCCGCTGACATTCCAGTTTGGAATTTGGCTTCCTCTGGCATAGCCATTACCATGGAGCCAGATTCACGGCGGTCAAACCAAACATTTCAGAAAGGACAAGACAATGACCACGCACGAGAAGTTGATGAAGCGGCTCAGCTCTTACGGAAAAGTAGGCAAGGGACTGAAACTGACACCCGGCTCCCCTTCATTCAAAAAGGAAGCTGAACGGTTGAAGCAAAAGGGCGTTGTAGAATTTCGTGGTGGTAGGGTTTATCTGACGAAGAGAACGAAAAAATAATTGGTGAGCCTAACTGAAAGGCAGCCCGGCAGGCTGCCTTTTCCATTTAACTTGAGGACAGATTCAATGACAACAGCAGAATACACAGCAGAACAACTTTCCAAAATCAATGACACAATGAGAGTGAATCTTATAAAGCTCCAATCTGATGTTCAAATTGACAGCATAAAGGGTCGGTTGGTCATCACAAGAAGCGTAACAGATTTGCGATTCGACCATATGATGGTCCTGCTTGCAGAGGTCGCAAGGTTCAATAACTTTTCAGAATCGACCGACCCTCATCGAGAACATGACTTTGGTTCTGTTGATTTGTTCGGTGAAAAGTGGTTTTGGAAGTTCGACTACTATGATGAAAACTTTGAGGCGTTTGGTCACGATGTCCATGTTTTGACAATTATGAATGCCAGCGATTACTAACAATGGAGGCTGAGATGTCAACACTGAAAATGTATAAGGTCTATATGATTATGGACAGAGGCGGACAGACCTGCGTGTTTCTGAGCGCGATGAATCGAGCCCACGCCACGCTGTTGGCACGCCTCCAAAACCCGTCGTGGCATTGCACTGGACAAGTTGAAGAGGTGAATTGAAAGTGAGAGTTTCTTCCTAGTGGCAAGCTAACCCCTCCCGCGACATCTACGCTTGCCTGCGCAACTTTTGTCGAGTTGACATTGGAAGAGTGACTTGGTAACTTGACGCCAGTTGTCATCTACACACATACTACGATTCAAAATGCGACTGTAATTTCAGAGTTGGAAAAGCTCCTAGTTCCTTTCGAGTAAGCACTGGAGATAGATATCAAATGAGACGGCGTTCAAACCGCCTCACTAAGAGCCGCAGGTAAACATTCGTCGCCAGCACCAATCGCTGTCTCTCCGAGAGGGGGTTGACATGAAATCGCTGCTATTGATGGTTCTGTTTCCTTTGACCACTTTTTGCCAGACGAATTTCAATTCTGGCTTTGATGAGTCTTCCTTTGGAGATTCGTTCAAAAAGACCGTTACAATAGTAACTGAGAAGAACTTTACTGACATGAAAGTGGAGCGGGAAGACGCATGGAAAAACGTGTTCGGTCATTCATATGTCACCCTTGACTGCACCATACAAGATAGTTCCGCAAAATCGTTTCTGACATTTCAGTTCTTCGATGATAGCCTGTTTGTTATTGATGTCAGGGAATATCCGGAAAGAACCCTCAATCAGCGTTTCGCATTTCTGTCCGAAACCAAGAGAACGTTTTTAGGGGGAAGCGGACAGGACAAGTATCCAAAAGACGCGGAAGGCTTTCATGACCTGGAAAAGGTGCGTATCAAGTATGATGGCCTCCACTACAGATATGAGTTGCGGTACAAAAGCATCGACACTCAATTCCAAGAAGTGAAGAAGAAGGTTGAACAACTCCAGAAAAACAGACCGCTCCAAGGAATTTGACTGATAATGGTGCTTGAGGTTGACGTGGTTTATCATGTATCGCCAAGCTGTCAAATGGGGCCAATACTTGATGGCTGACCACGCAGTGCATGATAAACACAGATTCACTCTTTCAAATTCTCTTTTTACTTTCTGGTCAAGTTTAAGGTGCGTTTGTCACATTTCTAACTCGTACAACCGCCCTTGCTTACATCCTTCTCTCTCGCTAACTTCACATCGAATATCTCTTCAACCGTATTAGAACTCAAACCGAAGACACATCAACAGCATCTCTTGCCAACTCAGTACCCGCAAAAGGCAGAGGAAACATGCGCGAGGTTTACCAGCATGAGAATACTACTACTTCCTGACAATACAGCAAACGACAAGTCTCTCGCAAACCTATATGAAAGAGCGATTTCCGAAGCGATAGAGCTCTTCATCGTGACAGCCTTCCTTACCGATTGGCAACCTCATTCGGTGATTCGAGCTGACTGTGAGGAACTTTCATTCATAGTTGGGACGGACTTTGGCATTACCTCTAAAGATGCGTGCCAGTTAGTGATGAAATGGCTGCCCGAACGCCTTAAGAATGATTTCCTGGCAGCCGATAGGATATCAGGTTTTCACCCGAAACTCATCCTGTGGAAAACTAAGAAGAGAGATTTCAATCTCATACTCGGTTCGTCGAATCTGACGCAAGCCGCGTTCAATTCAAATCATGAAGCTAATGTCTTCGCACGCATTTCCGAAGAACAATACAATTCTATCAAGGAATGGGTCTATTCAATTCGGCTTCGATGCTCTCCAATATCTGATGATTGGCTTGAAGGTTACAAGGAGGCGACAAGACCAGCATACCCGAGACAAGGGAGCAAACCACCTGTCATTTCCTTCAAGCTGCCAAGAGGCAAAGATATTGATGCCGTGGTCAAAGAGCGCAGAGGACAACAAAGAGCTTTTCTTCAGATAGAAGAACAGCTTTCCTGTCTAATCGAACTCTGTGCTGCCGGTCGACTGTCCGATGCGAAGTTCTACGAGAAGCTGATGAGTTTATGGGGGTCCAACGAGTCGCGTTTCCAAGGAAGAGGATTCGAGATTCTCGGCAAACACAGCAAATGGAGACAAACCTGCCGTTCTCTTTCTACCATTAGAGCGAAGGCATACACTCTGTCAACGGGCGCGCTCGATAACCTGGTTAAGAGAGAGATGGACAGACTCACAGCGTTACAGAATCCCAACAGGGTTGCTTGGCTTTCCGAGATGCTCTGTCACTTCTTCCCGGGCAAATATCCAATTCTGAATAAACCGGTAAGGGTTTGGTTGCAGCATAATAAATATAGAGGACCACGCGGAGCCACTGAGGGTGCCAGGTACATCGACCTTGCTATCAAACTTCGTAGCGCGTTGGAAAACAATACTGCGAATCGCGCTAAGGACTTGGCTCAGTTGGACCTTGCCATATGGAAGTGGTACGACAACGAATTTGGCGAAGACTGATTTGCTGCGGCGTTCAATTAGTTTGAATGCTTCAAAGAATCAATCACATTTACATCAATCCGTGAGTTGTTTTTGAAAACCCGACCCTGACGGACAATGAGGATAAGAAATGATTAATGAACTATTCGATTTGCTGGACAAATGGCGGGACTATCCCAGCTATCAACTTGAAAGACGAGCTGATATCTTCTTCGCTGTCCACCTCCCTGCCCTGCTTCATAGTCTACTTGGTGTGACTGTCATCGATATCATCCCCGAGCTGCCCATTAGAATTGGAACCATCTTTCCAGAAATCCCAATCAACAAATCTTACAAGGTTGACTACGCCGTATTTACAGCCGATAGGCAGGTCCTTTTGGTTGAACTAAAAACTGATGACGATTCAACAAGAGATAGCCAGTATCGCTACTACTATAAATCTATTGAAGTGGGATTTCCAAAGATTGTTGAGGGGATACTTGATATTCTTGATGCAACGGACTACAAGCCCAAATACATGACATTGGTCAATCGGCTCATCAAGAATGGGTGTATCGAAGGAAAGGAAGGACAATACGCTCCTACATCAAAATGCACCTTCTTCCCTGAACCCATCTTTATCAAACCAAATAGATTACCAGGCGATGAGGGTCGGGTGATAGAATTCTCCGAGATTATCAAGTCTCTTGAGAGCGAGAAGAACGAAGTTACGATGCGCTTTGTGAAATCATTGAACAAATGGACTACGCCAGTTTAACATCGTTCAACAATGCCCATCAGTTCAGCGGTATCATCGCAGAACGATTGAAACAACTTCCTAAGTGAGGTCAACCATGTCTCTAAAATCTAAATGGTTATTTGTATTTGTCGGTAATAACGAAACAGGAAAAACCACCCTGCAGAAGAAAATTGTCAAGCTTTTATCCGATGACAATCGTGATATTCGCCTTGACTGCAATTTGGTGTTTCACATCACGCATCCTTATTTGATAAGAAAACTATCGACATTTTCCATTGGAAATAGGAGCTATCAAGAGAAGGTGGCAGATTACCATTCAGTCAGGGAATACTTTGACAATCACATGCCCGAAGCAGATTTCTATACATTTTCTACCCATCTCGTTCTTGCCGATGTAGAACAAATAATTACCCACGCCCACGCACATTTCCTTAATGTTTGTGGAATATTTCTCAGAAATTCAATCGAGGACAATCCCGTGGAGAATGCAGCAATAGCCCAACTTCCGTGGGATGAAAAACTCTACGCTGATAATCCCAAAACCGATATTCGCGATACACAAGACGAGCAGCTTCAAAGAATAGCAGAGACTCTTGTTCAAATGCTGATTCATAGGGCTCCAATGTGGTAGGCCTCGCAACAAGGCCCGTCGCACACGCCAATCGCAATTCCATCCACCATTTCGTGAACTGTGGTTGCTCTTTTATCAGGACGAAGCTATGAAGAATCCCTCAGAAGAAATTGTCACTGCGTGGCTTCAAGAATGCAAAGGGTATTTCACCATGAACAACATCAAGGTTCCCAAGAAAGGCGGCGGAATGGGAGCCGAGATAGACATCTTGGCAGTGAATAAGGGCAACAAGATTTGGGTTGAGGTTTCAGTCTCGACTAATCCGAGGTGCAACTACAAAAAGGAAGTGCGCTTCGAGAGCACTGTTGGCGAAATGTTGAAGGACTTCCAGCGAGAAGACAAGAAGGAAATGGCAGCCAAGTATTTCGGCAATAGGTTTCAGAAGTGGTTGGTATACGGCAAACTCGCGCTGCCCAAAGAGGAGGTTCACAGATTCCCGGATGAACTGCGGAGCAGAGGAATAGTTCCGGTCTATTTTGGTGACATATTCAAAGACATGAGAACGCTGAAGCAGTATAGGCTGGATGCTGCGCGAGGATACATGAATTTGTTCGAAACATTTCACAATGGGTGAAGTCAGGAGCAGAGGGCCGTCGAACTGCCACCGCCATCGAGATTCGAACTCGTGTTCTACGCTTAGTCGCAGTTACTGGAAGGCACTAAAATGAAAAGGACTCGATTGGTTTGTCTTGCCTTACTGATGTTATCTACGCATCTGGTAGTCCTATCTCAGCATGCGGATTCATCATCACAAGTGGTCAAGTTGAAATATTATCAAGCTGAAGTCAGGGGAGTAGGAGCATGGGTCATGAATGTTGGCGGTGTAATTCATCAAGGTCAGTCCAATGCTCAGGTTGTTGTTGGTTCAAAGTATTCTTTCGGAATCTCGGATAGTGTAGTTCTAGGTTTTCAGAAAGACTTCTATGCCAAGGAAATGGGAAAGGATTCATACCATGTAACATCTCAACGTAGGTCAGATTCTTCTTACAGAGCCTATCTTCTTGAGAGAGGTCCGATGATTATTCGTCTTCAATTGCGTATCCATGCTATCAAAGATACGTTAATTGACAATCGTAGAAAACCTGGAGATGATAAAGTTGGCATCTATACTTGGAATCGAGAGTTGCAGGGTGAGTGGTACTACAAAGAAGTTGATGTAGTGGTTTATGAAGGTTCGATTTCTGTTCCTGATTACAACATGGCTCGTCCACAAAATGCACTTGCAGAGCTTTCCAAGAAGTTTTTGCATTGGAGTGCTAAGTGGGTAGAAGGGGCTCATTGAATTCGTTCTTACGAAAACTATCACGCAAAACGACGAACGCATAACGGCGCTCGCCCACTATTGACGTTTAACTAACAAATGGATACACTATTGTGACCATGGGAGATCTGAGGCTTTGATGCACGACCAAAGAAGTCGCTGTGAACGGCGCAATCGTTTCAAGGGCTTCTGAAGTTGCCGATGCAGATGAGGGAGATCCTTCGGGAGACTGTTAGCCATGGACCGCTTCATGTTTCTCCAGACGAGTTCATCAGGATTGAGTTCCGGCGCATACGGTGGCAGTAAGTGAACGTGAAGTCGGCGGTGTCTCATCAGAAAGTGAGCGACAACTTTGGCCCGGTGTGTCAGGCTGCGATCCCAGAGAAGTACCACATGACCGCGCAGGTGTCGGAGGAGATGCTCCAAGAACTGGACAACCTGCGGAGCTCGAATATTTTTGTTTGGGTGAAATTGACAATACAGTCCAAGCCGCCTCTTCTTCGGAGAGACGGTGAGAGCGGAAATGGCTGAGATCTTCGTCCAATTGCCCGCTGTCTGAAGGACCGGTGTAACCCCTTTGGGAGCCCATGTGCGGGAGATCGTCGGCACAAGCAGAAATCCACTCTCATCGAGGAAGCCCAAATGGGCTCCAAGTGCTGCGGTTTTTTTTTATGCGAGGCCACACATGACGCTTCCAGTACCGGATCGCCTGTTCGTTGCGCTCTCGAGCCCGTTTGTCGGGTATCTGGCAACTCCAGCCCATTGCCCGCATCAGCTTCCAGACATTCTGTACGGTATAGCTGATGCCGAACTCCCGACGAATGACCTCGCCAATGCGGCGCAGTGTCCAGAGGTTGGTCGTATAGCCGGCCTCCAGCGGCCCCTGCAAAAGCAGTCGGACCAAGCGTTCCTTCTGTCGTTGGTTCAACAGGGGCGTTCGACCCGGAGATGGTTTCACGCGCAGTCCACGCTTGCCCTCGCTTCGGAATGCTTGCTGCCATCGTACCACCGAACTGAGCGAGGCGCTGACGGCCATTGCCACATCGCGATACGGCTTGCCCGCCTTCAACAGGCGAACCGCCTGGAGTCGACGTTTCTCCAAGCTCTGGGGTGTACCTTGTGGTCTCATGACCTCTAAGATACAACATTCTGGAAAAAGTATCCATTCAATAATTAAATGTCAATATTTTGTTCTTCGTGACTGGTATTCTTACCATTCAATGTGCAATGGCCCAAGTGAAACCGGACGACCTCAAGGTGAAGATGATTCAAACCATCGCTTCTTGTTTTAGCGTGTACGGTCGATTCCAGAAAACAGGTGAAGCCGCGTATCTCGTCAAAGGTACTAAGTATGCCGCGCAGGCCAGTGTACTCATCACTCTTCTCAAGGACTATTTCCCAAAATCGCTGAAGCGGGACGATGCTGACAAACTTATTGAGATGATGGACGGACTGAGCGGAAACATACCTCAACGCTTCGTCGACAACCCATCTGCCGTTACGCGGGATATCGGCTTCATCACATTTCTTCGCTTAGCGCAAGGTTCAGCCGAAGACAAGCTCGGCAAGCTGCCGGAGGCTATTGATGAAGACTAGACTTGGATGTATCGCCATTCTTGCGACTCTGACGCTATTTTCAGGGACAAGAGCACAATCACTGTCCTCGTTTGACGGTTTCATCGTAGACTTACCTCAATTGAGGTCTCTAACGATGACCCGGCAGGAAGGTCTGTTCACCGACAAACTTGGGGAGCCAGAGAACATCACGTCATTCACAACGACTACAAAGTACAAGGACGGCAAAGAACGGAAGGTCAAGTGCGACCAGTTTCGTTACTCCCTTGAAGACGCGGAGATTACCTGTTTCTTTTTTGCCGACACGGACAAACTCGGGCAAGTTGCCGTTCATCTTCGTCAAGGCAAGGCACTTCCAGATTTCAAAAAGCTCTTTGCGATATTCAGAGTCGAACCTCCGGCCAAGCTCGGAAAGAGGCAAGGCCTCTCCGGATTCTATTGGTACAACTTCGACAACTATGAGGGATTCACCAGAATTCAAGTGGGCCGCAATTCGTCCGGATTCAACGGCATAGACTTTTTCATTGACCGAATAGAATAATCAATCTTGGAGAACTATTTGAGTCTATCACGAGTCTTCTGCGCTCTCAGCGTTTTCATCTGATTTCTCAGACTTTGTATAGTGTTTTTGTCCACCCGATTTCTATCGCGCAGCTGTTGAATCTGCAAATCCTTCTGCTTCAGTTTGTCCTGCTGCTCATCATCTTCTTTGTAAATCTTCGTTGAAGCCTCCGGCATCACATTCGCAAGATGTTCCATTAGATAGCTGTTGAGTCGGTCAATGTGCTCAACGGTTTTTCCATTCCGGTTCACTCTGACAAATCGTTTGTCTCGGAAAGCAATCACATCATGCAAGATGTTGCCGGGTGAGTAGATGAAGAAGAGTGCGTCCAGCGTCGGCACCGGGTAAATTTCAATGGTCGCGATTGAAGGGTTTGCGTCGTCTGGATTCGAAACCGCGAGCTTCAAGTGCTCAATGCGGGATTCTTCACATCTGAGCAATGTGGCAACTGCGGTTATTGTCTCTGGATTATCGTCGACATAGAAGTCCATTTCCTTTCTCTCCTTTTGGATAAGTATAGACGAAGGAGGAAATGAATTCAGCGCGGAGGCGCGGTCTGGATATCGAGATACTACTCTGCCTATTAACCAGAATCCTGCCGGGATAGAAAGACAGAGGTCATCGATGTTTTAACACTTTATCAATTTCGGCACCACGACTTTTTCGAGCCACCCAGCCGTACGGTCTGTTTCTTTTTACTTTTATTTGGTTCACTCTTCTCTTGTCTGTCACGGCACACCCGGAACACCGCCGGAACCTCATCGGAAACCACTTGGAATCGCTTGGAGGCGAGTGTCCTCAGGCTGATGTCGATATACCACTCTCCATCTGGCCGACCGTTCCAAAGACTTCCTGAGTGAGTTCCGCTTTGAGTCGTCCCAACAGACGATTCTTTATCGTATGTGGTACTGCGGTTTTCCGACGGAATCCGCAAAAAGCCGTTACATAATTCCTCGATACAAAAAGGCCAAGGACTGCTCTCGTTTAGAAATCGTTGGATTCCAATGGATTCCATCGAAGGCGGAGGGCAGACAAGAAACCCCGAACTTTCGTCCGGGGCTCTCCAGTCTCTACTCCTGAAGCCATAGGAATTCATAATCCCGTTCACTTATCATTCCTTTGATTTCATCAAGAACGCTTCTTTGGAAATGGCCATCGTTAACAAGGTAGGCACGTTTCACATCCAACTCTCCATCGTCGCAACTACCCTCAATGAAAAGTTTTCGCGATGTGATGAGATTTCCGAAGAAAGAATCTACGACGTTTTCTATGGGGGCAGGTAGGCTGTTTCCATGCTCCCAAGCCCATTCGCTGTCATACCTATATGCCACCGTTACGTGTTTTGTAATCGGATACAAGTTCACGCCGAAGAACTGTCGGACAAGTTTCTTGTCAGGAGAAATTCTATTCCTGTAACTGAACCAATGCTTAGAGCCAGTATCATCGTGTAATACCCAATAACCATTCTCGTATAACTTGAGTATGCAGTCTGTTGTTTCGAAATCTTTCATTGTAACCTCCTATTTGTTTTGAATGTGTTCGTTATCATCTTGCGATGGTTTTTATCTATCATAATCTGACTAGTGTTTACGATACTCTGAAGGCAATCAAGCCAACATCGAGTGTCATTCATAGTTCTTATCGAATGCCTTCCAGTCGGGATACTCACCCAGTGTCTCTATTGTCACTTCCGGGTGAACCATCTGAAATGCTTCATATGCCCTCCTCCCTCTGGTTGCTTTTTTCATGACCTCAGCCGTTCGTGCATACTCAGCAGCAATGGCATCTTCCTTCCTCTTTTCCTTCTCAACTTCAATTGAGAACCTGTTAAAGACCTCTGGCATATGAGACTTGAAGCTCTTCATTGTCCGGTCTTTGAAGACTGGGAATATCCTGTAGTGCTCGTCGAGAGCCATTCTGAACAATTGACCCATAAGGTATAACAGGTCTTCTTTGCTGTCAGTCTTGAATGTGCTCGCAACTTTTTTGCGTATGTCATTTATGATGAAAGCTTCTCTACCCTTGTCAAAATCTGGGTAATCCAGTCCTGTGATATCACGGTATGCTTCGCACCATGCTGAGCGACCTTCATCGGTATAGGAACTGGTTTTGGTAACAAGAGCCTCTTCCGGTTCGGAAGCTGTGGCCTCCATCTCAGAAAAATCCGGCACCTCCTTTTTATCTCCCTTACTAACCTTGTTACCATTATTACCATTATTGTTTGTGTTATCCTGTTGTTCTCCTGTTGTGACCCTGTTGTTCTCCTGTTGTTCTTTTGCTGTTACGGCTCCATCAGGATTCTGATACTCTTCATATTTTGCAACCGTTACCAAGGTATTCCTGTTGTCCGATTCCATCGAAATGTAGCCCAGCTTCTCAAGCTTCTTCATTCGCTTGTACCAGGTATTTGGATTCCACTTCTTGAAGTCTCTCATGGCGGATTCCCTGCCAGTTACAAACTGACCTCGTTTGATAGTTCTGTGATGACTATTGAAAAGAGATGCCGTATCCCCGTGGTTGGCTCGCATCAGACACCAAGTGAATAGTTGATACAGACACGGGTCTTCCCATATTGCATTGTTCATAATCTTCCTGTGTAGTGATATCCATCCCATATTCATAACATGCCTCCCTAAACAAAAAACCCGGTCGACTGATGGTGAGTCATCAGACGAACCGGGTTCATTTGCTATAGCTCCGAAAGTTCTTAATTAGACATTGACTCACCAATATCTATCGGATAAGTATGGCCGGGAATTCGATTCATCCAAAATACTTTTGAACAACTTGTCAACACTGAAACAGACTAATGGTTCACCAAATTATCAGTACCATGTCAGTAATTCGCGTCTCTCTTTGCTGGCAATTGTCGGCGGAGATGTATTGTCATTACATGATGCGAGCAGCTGGTGAGAAACAGACTCACCAAGTTCAAGTGGTCATTTTTCTTTGAAGAAACTGAGCTATCGAGTCCTTTTGAGGAGTAAATCGGACACCTCTTTGCTTCTCCATAAGACTCGAATGAACGATTGTTCTTTGTTTATTTCTTAAGTCTGTTTTTCATCCTTCAGCCTTCGGCCCACAGCCGGAGAGCGGGGATTTAAATCGACAACTCCCTCCGCTCCCCGGCCACCAGTACCCATCTAACGGTTCATCTACCCACCTCTTGCAGATACTTCGCTTTCGTTTGTTCCCACGACATGAATGCCAGCTCATCATAACACAATTCTTCATGACTCACTCTTCCCTCTGATAACAGTTTCTCTATCCTTTTTACTGCGAATTTGTCTTTCCAGAGATTCGTCAGGGCCTCTACGCTATTGTCGAATCCTTGCCTTCGAATGAGCTCATCTTCACAGATTTCACCCCTGAGAAATTCTCTGGAGTTGTCGAACAGATTGCAGAAATATATCCCCCTCTCATCCCCTGGATTCTCATACAGCTTTCTGTCTATATCCAGTTTCTTGAGAATGAAGGTTAACGAACGCTGTTTGTGGTCCCTCTTTAACGGCATCCCACCAGGCTCCCTTGCGACGAAGAATTCCCAGTATTCCCGAGGATACTCTTGTTTTAGATACTGCTCTGCAAGCTTGGATACTTCTTTGCAGGGCGGTCGCTTGACAGTTCCTGTGGTGTGACCCACATGTTTCCAATAGGGCAACCGTGTGTATTGCGAAAAAGAACTATACAAAGAAGTTGTTGTGACACCGACAAGTTTACTCGGCTTGCACAACTCATCTTTGGAATCATAGCTATCATTCCAAGCTCTTTCGGCCACATCTGATATCGCCATCAGAGCGATTAACTTGCCCCCGCAATAGTTGTATCCAAACGGCTGCATTGGCACTGCTGTCGAGGCGATTGCGATATGATTCACCCCGTTGTCTTGGGTTCTGGCTTCCCTTGACCAACCGATGTATTCGTCCCTGGCGGTCATGTCCAGAAAGTCAGATGACAAGGCAAACACACCCAATGTATTACCACTATTTGCATCACGGACGATAAAGCGCAAATCCCTTCCGATGTTGGAATTGTTAATCATCGTGGAAGTAAGAGTTCTCAAAATGTTCCAATATTCACTCAGTGTAGCATCGTTTGTGCACTGAATGACTTCCGGACAAATCGCCGGAATTATCTCACCTTCGCTCGGGTCATCGGAGTATACACCAGTGATGGCAAATTCATCCCACGAATTTTGCCTCCACTGATATCTTTTGGTTTCTTCAATCTTCTTGTACGATTGAAGCGCATCAAATGGCACTGACGGCCTATCGGGACAAGCTTTCTGGAATCCCCTCATGCGTTCACGAACGCTTTTCCGCGCTAGTGAGGACAACCTCGACAAATACGACTTCACAGAACTAACGAATGATTCGTCCGCATCAGTGTGTTGCTCGAGTTCATCGTCCTCGGATGGCTGCTTACCATTGCTCTTCGGGGGTTTTGACGATAGCTCTGCAAAATATAACTGCAGTGAATCACGGAATGATTTATCGTTCGTAAAGTTCTTTTCGAATTCTTTGTCTTCCAGTAACGCCTTCCAGCCAGCCACAGTATTGTGTTGGCCGATTTCATCCCATTTCCTGTAGAGAGTATGTTCCTCAGTACTCATTTTCGCAACCTTGGACAATTCCGCAATGAGTCTTTCTCTCACATACTCTTTTGGTATTCTTTCTTTGGTTGAGTTTCTCTGTTCGCAGAGCCACTCCTTGTATTGCCATTCCAGCGTTCTCAGGAAGTCCTTGGAATGTCTACTCTTGGAATAGCGTTCGTTCAGAAGTGCGTCTGTGATTACCAGGTCAGCTTCTGTCAATGCATTTGTTGACTTCTCTTTCGAGCTCATAACATCACCTCGTTCTTGTGTGTGATAGATTTGTTTGGTTGGACCGCTTAGGAAAACAATGAATATACTCGTGACCGGACCATCTTATCAGATTGTTTCAAGTGTTTAGGAACTGTTACCATCTCTTCAGACGAAAGCTTATTACTTCGGGCTTTTTGTTCGAGATACAGGTAGTTCGAAAAATCCATCAAGTAATCGACTCCGAAAAGCTTGATTCCCTTCTCGAACTGGGCGGTATTGACCCTCTCACTCAGTTTGATTCTGAGCGTGTCCTTCGTCTGGAAAATGTCATTCATGACCTGGACCCGCATCGCCTTTAGCTCATCCTTATTCAAATAGCGGGTATCAGTTCTGAATTCTTCATGTTTGGTCTTCATTTCCTGTTTGAACTGCTCAAGTTCAGTCTCGGATTGAAGCCCAGAAACTTGGTCAATTGTGAAAATCTTGCATTGACCATTCTTCAGCTGCGTGTCAATATCTTCGAACAACTTTGCCATCTTCCGTTTTTCTTCATCGAAATGTGCACGGTATACCTTTTCGTGCTCATGAACGGCCTCTTGAAATACTTTCTCCAGCGTGAGAGATTCGTTCTTTTCCTTCTGATATTTTGCGATTAGCTTCTTCAATGTCGTCAGGATTGCTTCGATGTCCTTCGATTTGTTCAAAGTGAACATGACGCGGGATGGATTCGGATAGGCTCTTCCAGCCTTGCCTTCGGTCCCTTTGTTTCCTTGGGACTTTTCTTGCGACTCGACCAGCGTGTGGGCAGCGTTGATTGTCATTCTGCCTGCATCAATCTCCTTGAGCAATTTCGGCTGACGCTTGTGAACAGTACGTAGTTGGGACAGAGAGCCTTCGCTTATGTTCAGCATATCAGCGGCCAGTTTGTTTACGTCGCGCCATTTGGCATCTATTGCTCCGTCCTTTGGAATTGCCAGGTCGGTTCTCTTGCCCTGGCCCTTGCCATATGTCTTCTTGATGACAGCGTACTCGGCAATTATCATTGCACAAGTCTTCTTGCGAGCTATGTTGTGACTTACAATCAGGGTGTCTTCTTCCTCAGCATTCAAGTTCATCTTAATTGCTTCAATCGTCTGCATCTTCAGAGACCGCGCAGCTGCAACTCTACGATGGCCCGAAATTATTTCGAAGTTCTGATTAATGACAATCGGCGTCAACTGCCCCTTGACGTACATCGAAGTAATCAAATCTTGGAGCTTGGATTCGTCTGTGGCATCACCATAGATTGACACATTTTTGGGATGCGGTTTGACATCGTCTAATGATAACTGAATAGTCTGCATTGGTAGCCCTTTCTATAGTTTGTGACTTTCATCAGG
>JAPLFP010000171.1 GCA_026390585.1 Ignavibacteriales bacterium
AGTGAGCGGAAGAAGATGGCACGCGAAGCCATCGGGCGCGTTGGTCTGACGGAACGCATCCATCACAAGCCCAATGAACTCTCCGGCGGTCAGCGCCAGAGAGTGGCTATCGCTCGAGCGCTCGTCACCCAGCCGTCGATCCTGCTTGCTGACGAACCGACGGGAAACCTCGACAGCAAGACCGGCGACGAAATCATGGCATTGTTCGACACGCTTCAGAAAGAAGGCAATACCATCATCCTCGTCACGCACGAGGAATACATTGCAGAGCATACGGATCGGATCATTCGCCTGCGTGATGGAAACGTCGAATCCGATCAGGCTGTGCAAAACAAACGAGTGGCAGTCATTGCCAAGAATGGCTAACTATGCGATATGCTTTTGGTGAATTTCGTGAGGGCTTACTGATAGCGTTCAATGCGATCAGGGCCAACAAAATGCGATCAGTGTTGACTGCTCTTGGCATCATCATCGGCATCGTCTCTGTGACGCTGATGGGGACCGCCATTGAAGGGCTCAACCGTGCGTTCAATAAGAGCATCGCGGCCATCGGAGCGGACGTCCTCTACATCCAGAAATGGCCGTGGGGCGGTGGTGAAGATTGGTGGAAAATCCGGAATCGTAAAGACATTCGGATCCAGCAATCGAAGGCGCTCGAAAAACAGGCAGAACTTGCACGGTCCGTGTCACCCGCAGCGGGAACAAGGAAACAGGCAAAATACAATCGGAAGGTCCTTGAAAATGTTACGATTATTGGGACGAACTCTGATTTCCTCACTACCCTCGGGGTCAACGTAGCGTTTGGACGATTCTTCACGTCGGCAGAAGACGATGGCGGGAGGCCGGTGTGTGCGATCGGGTCTGAAGTCGCAGCCAATCTCTTCACCAATGAATATCCTATCGGCAAGACCATCAAACTCGGGGCCTGCAATTACAAGATTGTTGGTGTCATCGAGAAGCAGGGGAGCATTTTCGGTGTGGAGAGTCTCGACAACCGCGCGTATATTCCCATCAATAGATTCTTCAAGGATTATGGAAATCGCCGGGGCGGCATTCAGATCATGGTGAAAGCCATTTCGATGAAGGAGCTGGACGAAGCGAAGGAGGAAGTACGCGGTATTATGCGCAAAGCGCGCGGGTTGCGTCCCAAGCAACCGGATGATTTCGCGATTAATCAACAAGAGATTATCATTCAGACCTTCAACACGATCGGCGTTGTGATCGCAGGGGTCGGTCTCTTTATCACAGGCCTGTCTCTCTTTGTCGGGGGCATCGGCATCATGAATATCATGTTCGTCTCGGTCACTGAACGGACGAGGGAGATTGGCATTCGGATGGCGATCGGCGCTCCTCGGAGGACCATCCTGCAGCAATTCCTCCTTGAATCTGCGGCATTGTGTCTCATGGGTGGCATCATCGGACTGATGATTTCCTTTCCCTTGAGTCTCATTATCGACCAGATCTTGCCTACGGCGATGCCGTTGAGCATCGTCGTGATTGCAATTCTTGTCTCTTTGTTCGTTGGACTTGTTTCGGGTTTCTTGCCGGCCTTTCGGGCTTCTCGCCTCGATCCGGTGGATGCGCTGCGGTACGAATAACAACAAGAACTTACTGGTATCGGAAAAAACGTGCTCATTGGAGAGATCATAGTAATTGCGCTCAATGCGATTCGGATGAACAAACTCCGGTCAGCATTGACATTGTTGGGAGTCGTGGTCGGAGTGTTTTCGATCATCGGTGTCATGACTGCCGTACAAGTCCTGCAAAGCAGCATCGAAAATGGCCTGAGCGGTCTCGGGGCGAATACATTCCAGATTCAGAAATTCCCGGCGCTCTTTGTTGGCGGGCATGACCAGTGGGAGAAATTCCGGCGCCGGAAGGATATTACGTTGGTCCAGGGTGAGTTTGTGAAAGAGCACTTGACGCAGGCGAAGTACGCCGCCCTGGAAGCGGGTACGTGGGGTTTTAGCATTCAGACATTGAGCGGCGAAAAAACAAATCCAAACGTTGGTATCAACGGGGAGGTTCCAGACGGGATTCCCGCAAACAATTGGTCGATCAGAGACGGGCGGAGTTTCACCGACAACGATCAACTGTACAGCGGCAATGTCGCGATCCTCGGCCCGGACGTGGAGAAAAAGATTTTTCCGCGCGGCGGCGCGATCGGATCTGAGGTGAAAATTCAAGGCGAGAGGTACACAGTCATCGGGGTGTTTGAGCCTAAAGGCGGGTCGCTGGGCGGCAACGCCGACAACTTCGTCGCAATTCCTCTCAGCACGTTTCTGAATCATTTCGGAAAGATCCGTTCCTTGAACATCATGATTAGAGCCAAGAGCGCTGAGGTATACGACGAATGCGTCGAGGAAGCCCGCATGGCACTTCGAACCGTCAGGAAAGTGGAACCTGGCAAGGATGACGACTTTGAGATCTTCTCGAATGACTCCCTGATCTCCACGTTCAACGAATTCACTCAGTACGTGAAAATGGGAATAGGCTTCATTAGTTTCATTTCGCTCCTGGCGGCTGGTGTTGGGATCATGAATATTATGCTGGTCTCGGTGACAGAGCGAACAAAGGAAATTGGATTGAGAAAATCAGTCGGAGCGCGCAAAGGAAACATCCTCAGCCAGTTTATCACGGAGGCAATCGTCTTGTGTCAAATGGGTGGACTGGTGGGAATTGCCTTGGGTGTGCTCGGCGGAAATCTTGCAGCGGTTGCGTTCTCGATGCCCGCCGTGTTCCCGGTTGACTGGGCAATCTACGGCTTCCTTCTTTGTGCCTTCATAGGCGTGGTCTTCGGTGTCTATCCTGCTTGGAAGGCTGCGAATCTGGATCCTATCGAGGCGCTGCGGTACGAATAGAAGAATGTGATTCCGAAAATGTAAAGGCCGAACGGCTGACCTGAGTGGTCGACGTTCGGCCTTCTGTTTGTTTATCCCTCTCGGTGCGTTTGTGCCTTCGGGCCGCTATGCCTTCATCCTCTTCCCATGCTCCTCTTCAGAGAATATCCATCCGACGATTTTTCCTGGATCGATTTCCTTGAAATCACCCCAGTAGGCGTTGTTGCGCATCTGCCGGGATGAGGTGTCGCCTGCTGGAATCGCCCGGACCTCGCTCAGGATAACCTGGAGCCTGGTCTTCCATTGTTCCATGCTCTTCGTCCGCAGATCTACCCAGCCATCGTGAGCCCACGCGTTGAGGAATTTATCGGTGATCCTCAGTTCATTTTCTCCGCGGTATGGCGGGATCTTGATCTCGGGTCCACGCAGAAGCGTCTTGCCATCCGAAAGAAGAATGGGAATCCCAATGGAAATGATCTGGCGGAGATTGATCTCGCCGATGCCTTCGCGACTTCGTCGACGCTGCCATACGCAAGCTTGAGAAGGTATGCCTCATACAGAAGCTTGGAGAGGCGGGGGGGGCCGAGGAACTCGAATGCGATACTGTGTGTCTTGTGCTCTTTTTCGAGGCGCTTCATCTCTCTCATTGCTGAATCGAACATGAAGCCTGCGCGATACGTTGGCGCCAGGGATGCGTTGTCCAGGGCATTAATGATGTCGTGGCCGGTATTGCCCCCCTTGATCTCGTAAAGGACGGACTCCGCTATTTCTTCGGGTGTGACGAACTCCATCTGCCCCGGCGTGGAGATTGCTTCGAATTCACCTCGTGAAAACACGCCATTCTCGCCTGTGTCAATATACACCGAATGAAGCCGCTGATTCGTGGACCTAAACCTCAGGTCTTCGTCTGCCAGCTTCAGCGTCGCGTCCAGCTTGAATCCCTGCTCCGGAGCGCAATCGATGAGTTCGATGGATTTGCCGCGCTTCTTGATTTCGCCGTAGCCGATCTTCTTCCATGCGATGGCCGCCGTCGGTTTGATTTCCTTGGTGATCGGCGCATCGGGAGTACGCCCCATGAGAAAGAGAAGAAGGGTGTGAGCACCAGCGACTGCTGACTTGCTCAGGAGCACGCTGGATGGACGCTCCTCGCTGTGTGTATAAGGGATATTGAGTCCCATGCCCCCCGTCCCGCTTGTGCCGATCTTGACGTAGGTCGTTGTGCCAACCAACTGCATCGTTCGGTACAGGATTTGGACGTGCCGAATCAACTGCGGTATATAAAGGGTCGCAAGCAGACGTTCAGTATGATCGTGGAGGTTGGAGACTTTGCCGCTCTTGGACGCCCGAAGGGCCTTGCGGACCTCTCGTGCGACATGAAACAGATCCTGATAGGCAATGGCAGTCGCGGAATTGATGCAATCGACGACGATGTCAGGCTTGAATTGCTGCAGGAGCTGGTAGATCGACGAACGCTCCAACACCGGCATGGTCAATTCATCCAGTAAATCGTCGATAAGAAGCCCTCGAGCATCCTGATTCTGAAGAATCTCATCGCGGGGGGTATCTTTCAGTGTGTGTCTGACAAAAATGTTTCCCCACCACGGGACAAAAAAGTTCTTGCCTGCCTTGGGGTATTCACTTCGAAGCAGCTCAACGGCTTCCTTTGCCTCGTGTTCGAGGAGAGAAGTGACAATGATGCGCTTGGGCTTTTCCGGTATCATCTGCCGGCACACGGCGGAGCCCACGAGGCCCCAACCACCGAGTACGAGGACAGTCTTGTTCTGGATATCCATAGTAATCTAGTCTAGTGATTGAAACGTGATCGGTTGAGATTGAGTCACAGCTTTTCGACGACGCACGCTGTTCCGTACGCGAGGACCTCCGTTACGCCCCCCATAATCTCGGTGGCGTCATAGCGGAATCCGATTATCGAGTTCGCGCCGAGAGCCTGGGCGTGCTGGATCATGAGTTCAAAGGCGTCACGCCGGGTCGCCTCGCAGAGCTCCGTGTAGAGCGTAATGTTCCCACCGAACAGTATCTGGAGTCCTGCCCCAATGTTTCCAAACACCGATCGCGATCGGACAACAATACCTCGTACGACGCCCATGTTCTTGACAATACGATATCCGTCGAGCTGGAAGTTGGTGGTGACGAGTGAGTGATCCATAGGTATTGCGCTTTCGTGTGTGATGAATGATGATCAATACGAGACCTGAATTGTCATTGATGCTGCATTATGGAACCGTCGGGTATACGCGGCTTGATTTCTTTTCTTTGAGCAGGCTTCTCACGAGATCATAGTACTGATTGATCTGGGCTTGAAAATACTCGCCTGTTCCCGGGCCATTGAATCCTCCGTGAATATGGCGGACCACACCATTCCGATCAACAAAGAGCGTCGTGGGATATCCCGGAAACTTGTTCACTTGCGATTTCACTCTGCCTTCGACGTTCGTTGAAGCGGTCGACCCGCAGAACAACACGGGGAACGTAATCCCGTATCGTTCCTCGTAGAGCAGCAAATTCCTTCGCGCAGTCACGGGATCGTCACCCAGCTCAAATGAGAGCCCTACGATTTCAATCCCCTGATTTCCAAACTCCGAATACAGTTTCTGGAGCAATGGCGCAGCATCCATGCAGTTATGGCACCATGTCCCCATGATATCAAGAATGAGTACTTTTCCCTTGAACTGAGGAGAGAGATTGCTCAAGGTGTCACCCATGACCGTCGTTCCGGAGAACATAAACGGTTTTCGCGGATCCTTCATGGACGGTCTCTTCGCTGCAGGCAATTCGTCGATCAACGTTGCACGAGGCTCAAGGGTGAACGAGACCGGAGGCGGAATTCGATAGTACAGTGTTCCGCTCCATGAGTTCAAGACTCTTTTGAGTTCAACCATCTGCCCTTGCCATCCCGTAAATCGCGAGAGCACAACGGAGTTTCCGATTTGCTTTCCGGTCATGAGACCAAGATCCCCAGATGATTCCACGATAGTCCCATAGACGGAATCTCCATGTGCCCAGAATGTCGCCTGTGACGAACTGTCGATTCCTTCTTTTTGCATGAAGTATGCTTGAAACTTCCCCACGAGCGGGATTTCGGTGCTCGCTTTCGAGGGTGGCGTCTTTTCAATTGACGCTACGGGAACAGCCTCAAACTTGTTTATCACGGTGTCTTTTCTGAAGCGGAGGAATTCTCCTGCGAGCTTTCCGCTTTTCCAGATTCCTCGCATCGCCGCACCATATTCCGAAAAGACGAAAGTCAATGAGTCCCCATGATAGTCGATCTCCGGGATCGGCGTTTGCTCCGATCCATTCAGAAAGTATCCCGATGGCGCTGGTTGTTTGAGATCAAGAAAAACCAGAAAGGGCAGCTGCTTCTGGCCGGGCAATTCAAGAGTCCCTTTCCACATTGCCTGCTCGGGAGGTGGCGCTTGCTGACATCCGGCAAGGATCAACACAACGGTAAGGACAAGAAGCGTAGGTGCGAACTTCATAATGCAAGCTTTCTAGATGACACCGGGATGTTTCGCCGTGCCAAACACTGACATATAGACGATGAAAAGGAACAGCAGTGTTTGGACAGCATAGAAGAGGGTGAGCTGTTTGTTATACGATCGGATCAAGGTGTCGGCATTCATAGGAGCTGCCTGCTCGGCATGCGATCGAATGATCTTCAGGCGGCTTCGCATTAGACCGGGGCCGTAGAACAATCCATTAAGTACCATCACGACGTACAAAATGATTTTCGCGACGAGCCAGCCTTCCACATACCAAGCTGATGTCGATCCGAGGAAACGATTGTGGATGTTTGCGATGCCAGTTACAAGAAGGAGGATTGCCGCAACCGGAGACAGGAGCCCAATGACTCTCGAGATTCCTGCAATATAGAGCTTCAAACGAAGGTCAGGCTCTTTTCTAAATCTCCTGTCGAGGATGAATCCCGCGAGCAGCGAAGTCGTCAATATCCCGATACTCAGCAGATGCAAAACGAATGCGTAGGAAACTCTCATGGTGAGGAGCGCTTTGAATATACGTTGGGAATGGGCTGGCCGGTAATTCCGACCAAGAAGCGCCTTTAGGCACTGTCTAAGATAAGGAAATGAATTCAAAAAAGGGAAGCTGGAAAGCCAGATTAGGGAAAAACAACAGAGCCGCCGTTGGGCGGCGGCTCTGTCATTCCAATGCTGCTCGGTCTAGTCGCTCGTGATGATGGTTGTTCCACCGCCGCCTTGATTGCCGAATCTGGCATTGACGATATTGTTGAAGATTGATCCGAATGTGTAGCTGATTCCGAAGGAACCCCAGTAAGAATAGGTCTTTTCAAGCTCCCTGCGCTGTTGATAAACTTCCTCGGGTGTCAATGAGCTCTTGGCGAGAGCAAGTTGGTCATGCACCGCATTGTACCCACCATAGATGGTCAACGAAAGGCCCTCAAAGATCCGAATGGAAGAATTTGCCGAGATACTAAAGTTGTTCTTGGACAAATCATGAAGATACTGCGAACCGGACAGCGTCACAGAAGTAGATCCCCAGGGTTGCTGCATTGAAAGCGTTGCAGAGAGAGAATGGGTAAAGAGCATCTCAGACTTCTTGAAGTAGATCGTTGTGTCGATGTATTTGATAGGCATGATACCGATCTGGTACCCGATGCGAAGCTGTCGGCGAGTCGATTCTGAGTAGGGGAACACATCGTATTCAATTCCTGGCTGAACCGTGAGCGCAACGTCGGTATTGCTGTACGTCGAGGAGCAAAGATAGGTGAACAGACCTGCCGACCAGTGATCAGAGACGCTCATGGCGATAAAGCCGTTGAAATTGTAGCTGCGGGAGATAGACCTGCTCACAACGGTTGTCGTGTCGTCTGTCTGAAATTCGTAATTGTTGTCATTATAGTACGATTTCAAGCTGACGCGAAGTTTCCAATCCTCAGTCACTCTGCCCGCCGTGAACCCGCCGTTGAGTGATGTATATTTATACTGAGACTCGCCGTTCAGCCAACTATTGAAATTGAAGCTGAAGACCCAGTAATGCCATTTGTCCACCGCCTTAGCTGACGATGAGGGTTTGTTGTAGGCGACGCTGAAGAAGTCCGCAAGAGGAGTGTGAATGACGTAACGGAAAAGTCCGGTCTTGAGCACCTTCAACATCCCTTTGCGCGTCATATCCTGCGTGTCGGTTTTGTTGGCATTGTACTTCAGCGTGTCGTTGACTCCGTCAAACTCGAGCTGTCCGATAAAGGTCATCGTGTACTCTGTTCCTCCGCTGCCAGTGTACATCTGAGTAATCATAATGTGCACGTGGGCTTGCTTTCTGTCTCTCACGTAGTTGACGAATGTCAATTCAGTGCGAAAAAAGTCCTGATCGCAAAGACTGCAATCGATAAACACCTTCAAAGCGGATTTCTGCAGGGTGTCGACGGTATCCACCTGCACCTGTGCGAACAGCGGTATGGAGAAAAGCGTCAATAGAAAGGCGAGATGACGTAACAGACGTGACGGCAGATTTTGCGCGCACATTGATTCCTCCCTGGATTGCACAGGCCAATGCAGAGTAAGTTCATCCCTGAGATGAAGTGAGGCTCCCAGGGGCAAGGCGCAATGGAAACGTAGCTATTTGGAATATGATGAGCAAACGAGATGGCGTCGTTTGCTGTCTTGCGGTGAACGGAACGTTCATTAGACGACGTTTGTTCAATCAAAGTTGCCAAGTCATGTGACCTTTTCGGCTCGGTTGACCCCTTTCTTCTTGCGGCTTCATGGGGGGAATGGTATATTTCCGCGTCGAAAACGCTGAAAATCTCACAGATTCTGCCTAATTATCACCCTACCACTGGCTCGAAGGATCCGCGATGGTGCGCAAGATTCTCTGTCTCCTTCTTCTTGTTTCTCTTTCCTCATTCACCAGTTCCATTACTGCACAACCTCAATCACCGAGAACGCTCGATGCTGCTGAACTGCGACTCGCGATCAAGAAGTTGAACGTGCTCGGGTCAGTGCTGTTCATCGCCGCCCATCCGGACGATGAGAACACGGCGTTTCTTGCCTACATGGCCAAGGGCCGACTCATGCGTTCTGCGTACCTGTCGGTGACAAGAGGTGAGGGTGGACAGAATCTCCTTGGTGCCGAACAGGGTGACCTGATGGGAGTGATCCGAACACAGGAACTTCTCGCAGCACGCCGAATCGACGGCGCTGAGCAGTACTTCACCCGCGCGATCGATTTCGGATATTCGAAAACGCTCGATGAAACGATGAGGATTTGGGGAAGGGAGAGAATACTCTCGGATGCTGTGTGGGTCATCCGATCCTACCGTCCGGACGTCGTTGTTATGAGATTCACGCCCACGCAAGGGGGCCATGGCAATCACACGAGCTCTGCTGCTCTCGCCGAGGATGCGTATGTTGCTGCTGGCGATCCGCTCCGATTCCCCGAACAACTGAAATATGTCCAGGTCTGGAAACCCAGAAGACTTCTCTGGAACGTCTTTCGGTTCCAGCAAAGCGATCGGTCTGCCAAACCTGACAGTTCGTTGACCATAGATCTTGGTGTGTATAGCCCTGTTTTAGGTGAGTCATTCACGGAAATTGCCGGCCGCAGCCGGAGTATGCATAAGAGTCAGGGATTTGGAGCGGGTCAGAGCAGAGGTGAATTCGTCAACTACTTTCAGCATGTCGCGGGTGGAATGGCGATCTCTGACATCTTCGATGGAGTCAATACGACGTGGTCACGCGTTGCCGGAGGTGAGAGTGTAGCGAAACTGCTGGAGGATGCCTACCGCACGTTCGATGAAGAGAATCCTGCCAAATCTCTCCCTGTGCTGTTGCATGCCTACGGAGAAATTCAAAAGCTGAGCAATGATCCATGGATCCGGGTCAAGAAGCGCGAGCTCATCGACGTCATCAAGTTGTGTAGCGGACTGTGGCTCGACGCCCTTTCCTCCGAGGGCCATGGGGTGCCCGGGGGAGAAATCAAAATAACCGGATCGGCATTGAATCGTTCACTCTATCCATTCCGACTTACCAAGATCGTTGGTCCGTTCGGCCAGTTTGATACGACACTCAATGTTCAGTTACAGAGCAACCAGCCGGTGCAACTAGCATTTGTCTTGAAACTGCCAAAGGACCTGCCGTATTCTCAACCGTACTGGCTTGCGGAGCCAGCAGAACTCGGAGCCTACAGAATCCCTCGTCAGGACCTTGTCGGCCAGCCTGAGAATGTCCCCGCACTGAGTGTGAGCATGTCACTCGTTTCGAATGATGGTGCGATGACGTTTGAGGTGCCGGTACGTTTTCGTGGTGTTGACCCGGTTGAGGGGGAGCAGTATCGGCCACTTGGCATCATTCCTCCTGTTGCATTAAATCTGCCTGAGAAAACATATGTGTTTCCGGACAACAAGCCCCAGTCGGTGCAGGTGAACGTTCGGAGCAACGTTTCCACGACCTCTGGCTTGGTTTCGCTCCGAACTCCTGATGGTTGGAAGGTGACTCCTCCGTCCATTCCATTCGAGTTCAAGCAGAAAGATGAGAACCTGTCAATCGTCTTTCTGGTTGAGCCAACGAGCAGGTCAGGTTCGGGAACGTTCGGCGCCGAAGCGACGGTTGGAGATGTTCGGGTGCGACAGGACATGATCACGATTCGATATCCGCATATTCCACCTCAGACGGTCTTTCCTGTGGCTGAGGGACGCCTGCTTCGTGTCGACTTGAAGAAAACGGATCGCCGCATCGGCTACATCATGGGGGCGGGGGACGAGATTCCAATAGCATTACGGCAATTGGGGTACCCCGTCATGCTCCTCACGGATGATGATCTTAAGAACGGCGGCCTGAGCCAGTATGATGTCATTATCGCGGGTGTCCGGGCATACAACACGCGACCTGTCCTGAAAGCAAACCAGCGCAAGTTGATGGAGTTTGTTGAAAAAGGGGGAACGTATGTGGTTCAGTACATGACTGCCCGGAGAGCCGAAACTGAAAACCTCGGACCGTATCCATTCAACGTGACAAGTGACCGTGTGTCAGTGGAAGAGGCTCCGGTGCGATTCCTTGCACCAAATCATCCGGTGTTGAACGTGCCGAACAAAATCACGCAAGCAGATTTTGACGGTTGGGTGCAGGAACGTGGTCTCTACTTCGCCGACAAGTGGGATTCTCATTACTCTGCAATCCTCGCCAGCAATGATCCCGGTGAACCATCGAGGGATGGAGGATTGCTCGTAGCTCAGTACGGAAAAGGGACATATGTGTTCACGGGCTACGCGTTCTTCCGGCAACTTCCTGCGGGTGTTCCCGGCGCGTATCGGCTGTTCGTAAACATCATCTCACTCGGAAAGTGGCATTAAGTTTCAAGTTTTCAGTTTCAAGTTTTCAGTTCCAAGCTTAAGGTTCAATACGGATTTGGTTCTCCACAGTCAAAAGAATACTCTGATTTCGCTTGGCAGTTCGAGATAGATCAGAGGTTATGAGTTCAGAAGTTTGTAGTTTTGAGAAGAGAATTCCTTTTCACGGGCTACAAGCTGGAGACTGGCTTGCCTACGTTTACGGACCTAGAGGAAATCGACGTTTGGCAGAAGGCACGGTCGTTGGTCTCTGAAGTCTATCGTGTTTCTCAGCAAGGGAAATTCGGCAGGGACTTTCCGCTGAGAGACCAAATCCGGCGTGCTGTTGTTTCAGTGATGGCGAACATTGCCAAAGGGCACGGAAGAGGAGGAACAAGGGAGTTTATCCAATTCCTTTCAATTGCGAAAGGATCGGTTTCTGAAGTCATAAGTCACCTTTACGTCGGACTCGATCAGGGTTATTTGAGTCTGGAGATCTTCACTCCGGTGTATAACCATGCTGCTGAAGTCGGCAAGATGATCGGCGGATTGATGAACTACCTGAAAAGTGCGGGCTACAGAGGTATCAAGTTCAAGTGAACCGAAAACCCAAAACTCAAAACGGAACTCGGCCAGTGGAGGATTCTGAATCCCGTCCCCCTTTTCTAGGATCATGGCGCCGTCTCTACATGGTTGTGATTGTTGAGCTCGCGGTCTTGATTCTCCTGTTCTACCTGTTCACAAAGGCGTTTGAATGAAAACGCCCGACTGGATAGTCCTCGGCGCAACACTCCTTTCCATCGTTCTCTACGGACTCTACAAGGGAAGAGGGAGCGGGAGTCTCAAAGGATATCTTCTGGCTGATCGGAAAATGCGCTGGTACGCTGTAGCGCTTTCGATCATGGCCACGCAGGCAAGCGCTGTCACGTTCACCTCAACTCCAGGGCAAGCATATGTCGACGGGATGCGCTTCGTCGAATTCTACTTTGGCCTTCCAATCGCGATGGTCATCCTCTCAATCACCGCTGTGCCCATCTATCACAAGCTCGGCGTCTACACGGCTTATGAATATCTCGAACATCGGTTCGACGTAAAGACTCGCACTCTCACCAGCATCATTTTCCTGATCCAACGCGGGCTCGCCGTGGGAATAACAATCTACGCGCCATCGCTCGTCCTCTCAGTAATGCTCGGCTGGGATATCCGGTTGACGTCCACGCTCATTGGTGGAGTCATCATTGTCTACACGACGTCGGGGGGCGTGAAGGCAGTCAACTGGACCGACGTTCAGCAAATGATCATCATTATGGCGGGCATGATTGTGGCGTTTGTGATGACGATTGTGCTTTTGCCAAAGAATGTCGGGTTCGTCGATGCGCTCCATGTTGCTGGCGGGATGGGCAGGCTCAACGCGATCGATTTTTCGTTTGATCTCCACAATCGGTACAACTTTTGGTCGGGGCTCGTCGGCGGCCTGTTTGTGGCACTGGCGTATTTCGGAACGGATCAATCGCAGGTTCAGCGGTATCTCACAGGAGAGTCGGTTACCCAGAGTCGCCTCGGGCTGCTCTTCAATGGACTGGCAAAAGTCCCGATGCAGTTTTTCATCTTGTTGATCGGCGCCATGGTCTTTGCGTTCTTTCAATTCGAACGCCCTCCTCTTTTCTTCAATCCTGTCGAAGTCGAAAAAGTGCGACAGAGTACGTACGCAGGACAGTTCCTGGAAACGGAACAGCGATATAACAAGGCCCTCGATCGAAGATCTACCACCGCCATAGAGTACGTTGAGGCAAAGAAACATGGTGATGAGGCGACTGTCTCATCTTCCCAGACCAAGTTTCTTGCCGCTTCTCGTCAGGCAGAGGAAATACGCGCTGAAGGCATTAAGATCCTCCGGACAAATGATCCCGCGGCGGACACAAACGACACGAATTACATTTTCCTCTCTTTCGTGATGAAATACTTGCCTGTCGGCCTTGTCGGCCTTCTCTTCGCCTGCATCTTTGCCGCATCGATGTCGTCGACATCAGGGGAGCTCAGTGCGCTTGCCGCCTGTTCTGTTGTGGATGTTTACCGGCGACACATACGGAAAGAGGGGGAGGAGAGGCACTACTTGCTGGTTTCCCGTATCGCGATGGCCTGCTGGGGATTCTACGCAATTTTCTTCGCTCAGTACGCGAGCAGGCTCGGGTCTCTGATAGAAGCTGTCAACATCCTTGGCTCACTGTTCTACGGAACAATGCTGGGGATCTTTCTGATTGCATTCTATGTGAAATGGATTGGTGGGACGGCGACATTCTGGGCTGCGTTTGTTGGCGAAGGCGTTGTTCTCTCCTGCTACCTCTTTACCGACATCTCGTGGTTGTGGTACAACGTGGTGGGATGTGTTGCAGTGGTGGGTGTGGCAGTCGTCGTTCAGCTTCTGCAAGGGAAGCAGCCGAGATCTGTGTCCGCGTAAAACCGAACGCTGACCCCCTGCAATCAAAATGCCCCTTTGGTTTTCCAAAGGGGCATTTTCGTTTCGTTGCCGCCAAATTGATGACTCTTTTATTTCTTCCAGTCAGTGATGAGTCTTGTGAGGGCTTGGCCTTGACGTGATCCGTCGAACTTGGGATCCTTTGCTTTGCCGATCGCCAGAGCCTCTTCAGCAATGGCGATGGCTTCCTTGATTTTTCCGGCTGCGGCGAGAAACTCAGCCTTCGTTCCAAGGTTTGTCGGGTTCTTGTCCATCATAATAGAACGCTCGACCCATCCCATCGCTTCGGTGCTGAACACCTTCTCAGTGAGTGCGTACCGTGCAGCGCCGTTAAGCATCTGCCACGTTCCGACGGATGATTGGAGCTTGCCAACAGTATTGAACTCAATTTTGAATCCAATCTTCACTTTTTCCCACGCCAGCACGACGCGCGCGGACGACGGAGTCAAATCCGTGAATCCAAATGACATCCACTCCTCATGTGATCCCGCCTCGGGTGTCACAGTGAACTTGTGGACATCATACTGAGCGTCGTACATTGTTCCCCAGTTCTTTACTTCGGAATTGAAGACAACCGTCCATTTGTTCTTTCCCGGGAAGGCGATGAACCGGTAAGTCCCCGCCGCGAGCTTTTTTCCTTCGATGGTCACTTCATCACTGAAGGTGAAGAGCGTTGGTTCATTTGCGCCAGCGCGCCAGACGGAATCATACGGCAGCAATCCGCCCCAGATCGTGCGTCCCTTGACGCCCGGGCGGTGATAATAAATCGTCACTTCGCTGAGGCCTACTACCTGGGTTGTTTTTGCCCCTTGGCTGATGCGTGGCACACGCAACAATGGGAGCTGCGGCGCTTGCGGGGCCTGAGCGAAGGAATCCTGTCCTGCAACAAGAATTGCAAGCAGGAGAATCAGAACAAAACCGGACAATCGTTTCATGTGAGCTCTCCTTGAGTGGTGAACGATGATGGGTGACGCGAACTAACTCTTTGGTAGACCTTTCTTGGCGACGGTCGTCATGACATCGGCAAACCGATCGAGCTCTTTGAGCGTGGTATAGACGCTTGGGGTGATGCGCAAGCCCTTGAATTCGTCATGAATGATGGGAACGGTGAAAATCTTGTGCTTGTCGAAGAGATACGTCGCAAGCGCTCCCGTGTCGACGCCGACGATCTCGACGTTTGCAATCCCGCACGACTGATTCGGTTCCCAGGATGTGTGAAACCGCACGTTCGGAAGCTCTTTCAGCTTGTTCATCCAGTACCGTGATAGATAGCGCAGGCGAGCCTCTTTGCGTTTGCCGCCAATGCCGTTGTGATACAGAATCGCTTCTCCGATGGCGAGTCGTGGAGCCGCCGGGTGAGTCCCGATCTCTTCGAACTTACGGATGTCATTCTTTTGGCTCTTGTCAGCCGCCATCAAGGGCCAGATCTTCTCGATCTTGTCCTTCTTGACGTAGAGCAGGCCTGTACCCTTTGGAGCAAACAACCATTTGTGCAGGCTGGTTCCGTAGTAGTCGCATCCGAGGTCCGGCTGTTTGAAATCGAAATGGGCGAACGCATGGGCCCCATCGACGATGACCTCGATGCCCTTGGATTTCGCCAGCGTTGTGATCGCCTTCACGGGCATGATCTGACCGGTGATGTTGATGACGTGAGAGACCAGGATCACTTTCGTTTTGGGAGTGATTGCCTTCTCGAACTCTGCGGTGATGTCGTCGAGGTGCTGAGGTGCGATGGGGACTTTGATCATCTTCAGGACAAGCCCCTCGCGCTGTTCTCTCTGGCGAAGTGTTGTCAGCATACGCGGGTAGTCTTGCGTCGTGGTGAGGATCTCATCCCCGGTCTTTAAGTCCATTCCCATCAGGATGATTTCCAGCGACTCCGACGCATTGCGCGTAATCGCGATCTCTTCGCGGTCGCAGCCGAAGATATCCGCCAGTCCCGTCCGGACGGTCTCGGACTGCGGCTCAAGAATTTGCCACATGGTGTACGCGGTGACGTCCTCTTGCTGCCAGGTGTACCGGCAGAGGGCCTCCGTCACGAGGCGGGGAGAAGGTGAAACGCCTCCGTTGTTCAAGTTGGTGATTCCTCTGGTGACCGAAAATGAACTCTGGATTTCGAACCAGAAATCTTCGTTCATCGCAGCATCTTCCGGCGACAGGCTCTCGACTCTTCTTGTTGCCGCATGGAGATCGTCCAACAACCCTGCGACGGTCGCAGATGTGAGGGTTGCGAGCCCCACTCCCTTGCCAACCATGGAGAGGAATCGTCGACGGTTCATTTCGTTGATAACATCGGGATCTGGTGAGGTCATGTCGGTTCTCCTATACTATCGTGGAAGCACAGGCCTGATGTTTAGACACAAATTCAATGTGCGACTTTCCGTTTTCACAGCCTAGGATTGAGATTGGAGTGTTCCTGATTTCTGCAGGTATTCCACCAGCGTGAATTTCGTTGTACGAGAGAAGTAGAGGAACAACGTCAACGCGAACAGCGCAGTATTCTGCACCACCTTCGTCCATCCGATGTGTCCTGCGGCTGGATCCTGTGTAAAGCACCCGCAGGAAATATCGAGACCTCTGAGAAGAGCGCTCATGACCGCCAGCGTGAAGATGACAACCATCGCTGAGAGAAGGAGCGAGCTTCCGCGAAGAGAGACACCGAAGAATACTGCGAAACCGCACAGGAGTTCAACCCATGGCAAGACGGTCGCGATGATCGCCGGAAATGAAGATGGGAGAAGGCCGTAATTTGCCACCGACTGGGCAAATGCCGAGGGGTCCACAATCTTATCGAGGCTGCTGAAAACGAACAGTAACCCGATGAACACCCGGGTAACGAGGACGGTGTATGGGTGCGAGAGGAGCTTCTTCACGGCGATTTGTCAATTGGAAGGTTCGATTCCATCCACTCACGCCATCCTCCGAAGAAAATCTTCACGTCGGTGTAGCCCTCCTTCGCGAGTTTGACTGAAACCTCAATGCTCGAATTGCATTCCGCACCATCACAATATGCCACAATCAGCCGGTTCTTCGGAATGGTGTCGAGAACAGCCTTTTTCGTCTGATAGATACTCAAGGGGATGTTGATTGCGCCCCTGATATGGCCAAGTTTGTAGTCGAAATCGTGACGGGCGTCGATGAACAATGCCTTGCCTGAATTGAAATAGGCATGTGCCTGGTCGCGCGTGACCATGGTGGGAGCCAGCAATCCAGCGGTGTTTGCCGGAAGTGTGGGGGCGGGACGGGCGAAAAGCCCCTTTTCAGTTGCGGCAGTATAGATGAAGCCGAGTGCAGTCGCGACGAGAAGCAAAACTCCCGCTTCTCGCAACGCCTGAAGCAGCCGGGTCAATTTGGATTGACTCCTATGAGAGTGACTCGAACGGGTACTTTCGGTTGCCTCTTGCTGTCTGTTACCAGGAAGACTTGTTCGCTGACATAGTCGTTCTTTTTCGAAGTGACCTTGAAGCTCAGACGGATTGTGTCGGCGGGGAGGACCGTTCTTTGTCCAAACAACACCGTAATGTCGGGTGAGGAGGATGTGTACCCCGTCAGCGTCATTACCTTTCCCGAGACGTTTTTGAACGTCACCGACTGTGTGACTTCCTTTCCGATGGGAACAGCTCCAAGCCAGATGACGGATGCATTGCCAACAGGTTGAAGTTCTTCTATGACATCGCCCACGAGCGTCACTTCGGTTGTGTACGCCACAGGGTCGTTGGTCGTGATGCTGACGTGCTTCTCGATTCTTCCGCGGAATCCGGTTGAGTTGAATTCGACCTCGATAGCATCTTGCTCACCTCGTCGAAGGTAATCCTTTGGACGCTTCGCTGTCGTGCAACCGCAGGATGTCGTAACACCGACGATCTTCAGTGAATCGCGTCCGATGTTCTTAATCACGATACGCGCCTTCTTCGTCTCGCCATTGTAGATGACCCCCATGTCGATCCTCGTCTTGTCCACGGAGATCTTCGGTTGACACAAGCCCACACCGGTGATCGCGACGGTGGCGGCGAACAGAAAT
The DNA here is from genome assembly GCA_026390585.1 of Ignavibacteriales bacterium. Classification (GTDB taxonomy): domain Bacteria; phylum Bacteroidota; class Ignavibacteria; order UBA10030; family UBA10030; genus UBA9647. Next base: position 17,658 of record JAPLFP010000171.1, read on the forward strand.
GCTGAACGGAATCGGATCATGCTGAATTCTGCCATCAACGGGTTCTCTTCTTCTTTGGCACAGCTTGTTTCGGTACAAGAACATCTTTCTCGACTTTCTCGTAGCCCATGGGGATGCGGAAGAGGTAGTCTCCCAGGGCCTTCTTCTGCACCGTGTTCACTTCAAACTTCCCCGCATCATAGCCCGACACATCACGCATGATCACCTTCAGGGGAAAGTATCCCTTGCTGAATAGTTCGGTCTCCCAGGCAGGTGTAGCAAACGTTTGTGCGACGATGGTTGTGAGCATCGTTCCTGCTGTTCCAAATTCCTTTGTTGCCCAGATCTCGACTTCCGCTTCGCTCGACTTTATCAGGAGCTGATCACACTTGTATCCAAGGATTTCATCTGTCAGGTCTGTTTTCTGAAGCCCCGTCGGTCCATGCCCGACTTCCACCGCGTTGGCGATCTCGATGTACTGTTCGCGGGCCGAGAGAAGCACATAGGTCTTCTTTGCCGGGTAGTCGACAAGAATCACTTGCGCGGCATCGCTGACATCGGAGGGCTCGACGCGTATCCTCCCGTTTTTTACAGAGTACGTGAAGAGCTGGACTCGCTCAGTGTTCTGGACCTGTACTTCGAGAACTCCCTCGAAGGATCGCTTCGTCTCGAGGTCCTGGGCGACCGCGGCACATGCTGCCAGCAACAATGCAGCGATGACAATGGCTGTTTTCCAGCAAATGAATCGGGCTGTCATAGTGAAGACCTTTCATTGAAGGTTAGCTACATTCTTTTCCACCACGTTCCGCTGAGAGCCATTTGCCTCAACAGAGGTGATATCCGGTATCGCTCCTCGCCGAGATCGCGATGAAGTGCAGAGAGAACTGCATACACGTGCTGCATACCAAGTCTGTCTGCCCATTCGATGGGTCCGAGTGGGAAGTTGGCTCCCACTCTCATTGCCATGTCGATATCCTGTGGTGATGCAATTTCTTCTTGTAGGGCGAACGCAGCTTCGTTGATAATCTGGCAGATGATCCGGGGAAATACCATCCCCACTCTGTCCTCAACGAGCTCAATCTCTTTCCCGACGGATTTGAAGAACCGTTGAGCGACTTGAATCGTCTCTGCTGGGGAAAATACTGTCGGCGCAACTTCGATGAGGCTGGAGTTGCTCAGTGTCGGAAGAGAGCAGATTCCCACCAGTCGGCTCTTCTTGTCGATCCATGATGATTGCTCAGTCGCGGAAACGGTGATGGATGAGCTGGCAATTGCTGTGATCACAGGAAGCGCCTTGTCCAGCGCCTCGAGGTTCTTTCTCTTCTTCTCAAGATCGATGTTTGTCAGCTCGAGTGCAAATGAAACATTTCCCGGGATCTTTGCAGTTTTCCGGACAAGCCTGGAGTCAATATTTGGAGAAGTTTGGCCTTTGTCGTCAAGATCATAGAGCACCGCGTATCCGTGCGACGAACACAGGGTAATATACTCTTCCACCATCGGCGAATCCCCGACAACATAGACGATCGCCTTCTCGGGTTGATGTACTGGGGGCGATTTCTGCGGGGATTTTGCTTTTTGTTTCTTCTTGGCCATGGTGCTTTCTTTCCGTCTGCCGGCTACCCCCTGCAATCTGCCAGCCCAAATCTTCTCCCGTCTAACTTCTCCCGTCTTACTTCCTACTTCTTCTCCTGTTCATACGTGTAGAACCCGCGCCCTGACTTTTTCCCAAACAATCCGGATTCGACCATACGTTTTTGAACAGGATGCGGCCGAAATCGGGAGTCACCGGATGAGGCATCAAAAAGTGACTTTGTCGCATTGAGCAACGAATCGAGGCCCAAGTCGTCCATCGATTCAAACGGGCCGACGGCAAAACCTCCTTCTGCTTTCATGATGCGGTCGATTTGCTCCGCGTCCGCGACATGCTCTCCGAGAATCTGCAGCGCTTCGCCGTGGAAAGAATGAACAAGCCGGTTGATGATGAAGCCCGGCGAATCGGTGACGGCGACAGAAGTTTTTCCGAGCTGATTCAGAAAATCATGACATTGTTGAAGAGTCTCCTGTGATGTCTGGGCCGTTTGGACGATCTCAACGATTTTCACACTCTCAACCGGATAGAGGAAGTGGAGCCCGACGACCTTTTCCGCTCGACGTGTTGCCGAAGCAATAGCGGTAACGGAGAGGAACGATGTGTTGGAGGCAAGGATTGTTGTTGATTTGGTACCCGCTTCGAGGTGCTTGAAAAGATCTTTCTTGATCCGAAGATCCTCGATGACGGATTCTATGATGAAATCCGAGTGGCTCAGGTCGGCGAGACGCGTCCTGGGGTGGATTCGGGAAAATGCTCCGGTAGATTGTTCCGAGTTGAGTTCGCCCTTCTCAACGGCCTTGTTAAGGCTACGCTTTAGGCGCTCGAGGGCTTGTCGCAGGACGGTATCGTTGATGTCATATAGGACGACATCAATCCCTGCCAGTGCTGCGAGTTGTGCAATACCGGCCCCCATTGTTCCGGCTCCGACGATTCCCAGATGTTTGACCATTGGAAGGGTTGTTGTGGTGGACGTGTTCTCGAAGAACTTACTGAAATGAGGCTTGAAAAACAACCGGGGCCGGAGCGGACATGTTTGCATCTTGTATCTAAAAGGCCCAAAGAGGCATGTCGCCTTTGTCCCTGATTCGTTCTATCGGGTCGTCAGGCGTTGGGTGGTCTTCTGAAACTTGAGGAATCCGCGGCGCATGCCACGGGCTGGATGCGAGGTTGTGCTACTTCAAGAGTAGCATCTTTCTTGTGGCGATGTTTCCATCAGCCTCAAGTCGGCAAAGATATATTCCGCTCGGTGCTTGGAGAGCATTCCACTGGACATCATAGAGACCAGGTGCCTTCTGCTCATTTACGAGAGTAGCCACCTCCCGACCTAAGATGTCAGTTACTCTTAGACGAACATGGCTTTCGGTCGAAATATGATAACCGATGGTTGTTGTTGGGTTGAATGGATTCGGGAAATTCTGCTCGAGCCGGAAGGCTGTCGGTACGTTCTGCTCGGAGACGCCAGTCGTCGGAAATGCCGCATACACCTTTGAATAGATCCGTCCGGTATTGATATTCTCGCGTCCGTCGAGCCATGCATAGCACACCGCTCCGTTCGGTCCGATCTTGACGTCTGGTTGGAGGGAGGCTGCGGTTGTGACTTCAATGACATCTGAGAGCGGCTGACCGGCGGATCCGAAAAACCGCGTCTTGAT
>JAPLFP010000368.1 GCA_026390585.1 Ignavibacteriales bacterium
CGGTAACTGGGCTTTGATTCATCGTCCTGTCAGCGCACCGAGGGCGCACATGTGGATTTCGTACTCTCCGGATCTGACAAACTGGGGCGGTCATACTCTCATGATGGAAGCCCGCAAGGGTGCAAGGTGGGATGCTAACAAAATCGGACTTTCCCCCCCGCCTATCTAGACACCCCAGGGATGGTTAGTGATTTACCATGGTGTCAAACAGTCGTGCGCTGGATGCATTTATAGGTTAGGACTTGCGCTTTTTGATTTGAACAAGCTTGAGCTGTTACTGCAGCGCGGCGATAATTGGGTCTTCGCTCCGGAACAACAGTACGAACAGCGCGGTGACGTCGGCTATGTCGTATTTCCATGCGGATACACGATTGGCCCGGATGGTGATGCCATCAATATCTATTATGGTGCGGCAGATACGAGCATTGCCCTGGCGACCAGCAGTATACGCGAGATGCTTGCATGGCTTGCACAGCACAGTAAATGAAACGATGATGATGGGTCAGTGTGCGCTGGCTGAGATTTTGAAGCATATGACACCATTGGAAACATTGCGCAAGAACACTTTCCCAGGATCATTTTCTCCAGTAGGCAAACGAGACCTGGGTATCGCAATCGGCCTCGATACGAGACAGTGAGAACCAATAATCTGTTGCGAAATGCAAAACCCAAGGAAGAGTAAACAAGATGACAGAGAAAGCGGCCACAACAATTGAAGAGAAGATTCGCAAAGACGGTTCTCTTTCAGAAGAGAGAAAAGTCGCTCTTCTAAAGTTGGTTTCAACGATGAAGCCGGAAATGAAGAAATCCCACAAATCCCAGCAGAATACAAAGGGCATGATCCGGTCCAGTTCACACTCAACGGATGAATCGATGCCACAAAAGAAGAAACACAATGACTCTTGAAGAGAGAAGTGACTGTGCCGCTGATTCGAGACGAGGCTGGTCAGTATCACACCAATCATCGATTGCAGATGCGAATGACAATTCCATTGTGGTTGGGACATGACGATCATAACAACAATGAGGTGAGCGCGTGAAAGAGACACAAGTAGTCGTAGGCGAATATGAAAATGAGATCGACGCTGAAATCGCAAAAGGACATCTCAAAGCGTCCGGCATCACGGCGAGCATCATCAAAGACGATGGCGGTGGAATGCTTCCATCACTGCAGAATACGGAAGGCGTTCAGTTGCTGGTTGCTGAAACTCAGGGAGAGAAAGCCAGAAAAATACTTCGGCCGTAATCCTATTGAGCCTGTCGAAGGAATACTCGTCGGATTGTTTACGGGAGAGAATCTTGGCAAGCAGCTCGTCAAAGTCGGTTGATGACCAGTAAGGAGGCATAGCGTGGCAACGCCTATGAAAGAACTCGACCAGAACCTGTTACCGCCGGCTGATTGGGAGGGAGAGATCGAAAGATTGCAGGAAGACCTGCGCCTTGAGCGTGACCGAACACTGCGTACACTCGCTGATTTCAAGAACTATCGCCGCCGCATTGAGCATGATGGCAGTAAACTTGCCGAGGAAGGCAAGCGCGCGATCATCCTTCCGCTCTTGGACATCATCGACGATCTGGAGAAAGCGATGCAGTGGGCAAGTGACGCCGAACAACCATTTGTGAAAGGAGTGCGAATCATCCATCAGAAGTTTCTTGCACTGTTGGAAACGCACGGCATTCTCCCCTTCGAAAGCGTCGGCAAGCCATTCAACCACGACCTGCACGAAGCCGTGGCAATGACGAAACATGCCGCGGGTAAACCGGGAACCGTCGTGGATGAGCTGCGACGCGGCTATCTCTGGAACAATGAATTGCTGCGCCCTGCGCAGGTGCGAGTTGCCGAATGATAGGCGCAACGCTTGACCAACCACATCTCTCCGCTAACGCTTCTCGGGTGCATGCGGGTAGCGTGCGACTGCGTTGAAGAGACAGTAGATTGCCAAATGAAACTGACAAGGAGGTACAGATGCCTTTAGTTCACGTAGTGATTGTTCTCATTGTCGTTGGCGTTCTCTTATGGCTTGTGAATACCTACATACCGATGCAGGCCACGATAAAGAAAATCCTGAACGCTGTTGTGGTCATTGCGGTCGTGTTGTGGCTGTTGAACGGTTTTGGGTTGTTGGAACCCCTTCTGAACATCCACATTGGCAAATGATCCCTGCGCGTTCATCAAGTGGAGAGCCAATGTTTCAGTGGGCAAACGGCGCAGAAGAGCCCGCTACGAAAGGAATGCAAGCTGCGGGATGACATCCATCCTCTCTGATGGCATCCGGGAATGAGCATACAATGGTAAGACTATGATCTACAAAGACTACTACAAGGATTTGGGCATTGGAAAGTCCGCGACTCCTGCAGAGATCAAGAAGGCGTATCGGACGCTTGCCAACAAATACCATCCCGACAAGACCAACGGAGACAAGACGGCTGAAGAGAAGTTTAAGGGCATCAACGAGGCCAACGAAGTCCTTAGCGATCCGGTAAAACGAAAGAAGTACGATCAGTTTGGTGCGGATTGGAAACACTACGAAGAGACCGGAGCGCAGCCGGGAGGATTCGATTGGTCGAAGTACGCAAGCGGCGGTGGCGGACAGACGCGCCGCACGAGCACACATGGATCTGATACGATGTTCGCGGACGAGGGGGTCAACGATCTTTTTGAGATGCTGTTTGGACAACGCAGTGGCCAGCGGCCAGGAAAGCGGAGCGTTGTTATCAAAGGCGAAGATCTAGAGACGCAGACAACCCTCTCCCTCGAAGAAGCGTATCACGGCACGAAATGGCTCATCCAACTCAATGGTCAAACGATTAAGGTGACGATCAAACCAGGCGCCGCAGACCAGCAAATGCTAAGAATTCCAGGCAGAGGGGCAGGCGGACTCAGCGGCGGTCCAAACGGCGACCTCTACCTCACCCTCAGGATTGCGCCGCATTCAGAATATCAGCGGAAGGGAAACGATCTCCACCGTGGCCTCCCCGTTAACCTGTACACATCTGTCCTCGGATGAAAGGCTGAAATCAAGACACTGATAGGCAAAGTCACAGTCATTATTCCAAAGGGAACACCAAACGGCAAAGAGCTTAGACTTCAGGGACTTGGGATGCCAGTTTATGGGAAGAAGGGCAAGTTTGGAGATTTGCTGGTGAAGGTCGAAATCGTGATGCCGGAGCAACTCGGCGCAGAAGAAATGGACTTGTTCGGAAAACTGGCGGCATTGCGGAAATAGCTCCATCAACAAGACCCCGAACGATCGACCGCTGCAAACAAGTGAGTCATCATTGAACACTTGTAATGTCAACACTACACCAATAAAGAAGGAGACAAATCATGCTCTACACTATTGCAGTTATTCTCATCGTGTTGTGGCTGCTGGGGGTAGTCTCTTCCTTCACCATGGGTGGTTTCATTCACATCCTTCTGGTGATCGCGATTGTCGTTGTTTTGCTGAGAGTCATTCGCGGAGAAAATGTGCTCGGGAAGAAGAGCTAATTTCGAACTTTGGGTGAACAGGAACCCTCAGTGAAAGGCTTACTATCATTGGCAGCGAAACCTCAATTGGATGAGGGAACCCCGTTGAACGTACAAGAAGGACTGGATTGAAAAACATCGGTCAGTTTCTCTCCTGGGTGGGCGTTGCGCTCATTACGCTTGTCCCTATCATCAATCCCGTGAGCACGGCTTTCCTTCTTCTTGGCATCAGTGCGCATCTCACCCCGAAGGAGCGAAACAGACAGATCACATGGGCATGCATCTACATGACGGGTATCCTGGTCACGTTTCTTCTGTTGGGGCACTTCGTGATGATTGCGTTCGGCATCTCCATCCCCGGTATTCGCATTGCTGGTGGATTGGTCATTAGTTTTCTCGGATTTCGGATGTTGTTCCCTGACGAGGGCAAGATCACCCGAGAAGAGAAAAAGGAAGCACTCCAGAAGTCAAACATTTCGTTCAGTCCGCTCGCCATGCCGAGTTTGAGCGGTCCAGGCGCCATAGCGGCCGTCATCACAATGTCGTCATCCATCGATGGCCGCCACGGCATGGACCGGGTCTTCGCTTATACCGGAATAATACTGGCGATTCTCATCACCGCCATACTCTCGTGGCTTGTTCTCCGGGGAGCAGGATTCTTGCGTCGCATCCTTGGTGTGAACGGAATCGACAACCTTTCGCGGATTATGGGATTTCTTCTCATCTGCATCGGCGCTCAGTTTGCGATCGATGGTGTGCGGGATCTGGTGCTGGATGCGGACTTCTGGACAAAATAGACGTCTCTCCTCGTCCATTCGCGGCGGAGGGGGAAGTGCTGCTCAGGAGTCTGAGAATTGTTACTACTTCCCTGTCGACATGGGATTAACTACTTTTTCGTCCCTTTGGACGATAACAATTTTGCCGAGAAGGAGATATCATGTCATACGGACTCTACGTCATTGGATTCTTGATCGTCATCGGTGGATTGATATACGCTGCCGTCTTGATGCATATGCCCACACAGTGGATTGTCGTGGGTTCAGTCGTGCTTATCGGCATGGCGATTTTGACGGGTGTCAAGGCCACACGCCAAAAGGATCCGAACTAGTAACCGCTCGAACAGCAAACGCTATTGTGGGCGAGCCCAGACAATAGCACTCAAGGAAGGAGTGTACATCTGAAACAATCTCCTTATGCAATCATCGCACTCTGTTTATTTCTGGCCGTTCAGGTGTCTGTTGCCCAAGATCGCAACTTTGGACTCGGCGTGATCCTCGGCGAGCCCACAGGAATCAGCGCGAAGTTATGGACTTCGCAACTCAACGCACTCGATTTTGGTCTCGGCTGGTCGGTGGGAGGAGATCGGATTGGGAAATACGATGGAAGCTACAATGGAGGAAGCCGCGTCCATTTTCACATGGACTACCTTTGGCATTCGTTTGACGCGATTCACTCGGCTGAACGCGTTCAACTCTACTATGGTATCGGCGGGCGTTTCAACAACGGAGCAGGCTATACTAGTTCGCTGGCAGTTCGCGGTGTTTTCGGCGTCACATGGTTTCCGAGTGAAACGCCAATTGACATGTTTCTTGAGCTCGTTCCATCACTCCAGCTTATGTCACCAACAGGCTTTGGCATGGATGCGGGCATCGGGGCAAGGTACTTCTTTTGATAGTAGTGTCACACAGTATCGAAACGTAAGATATCATTCTCATTCATAAACACAAAGAGGCACAAATGAACACGTTCACCATAAAAGGCAACTGGAATGAAATTGCGGGCAAACTCAAACAACAGTTTGCCAACCTGACAGACGATGATTTGCTCTTCAAGCGGGGCAAGGAGGAAGAACTGTTGGGACGTCTTCAGCAGAAACTCGGGAAGACTAAGTCAGAGCTACGCAAACTGATCTCGAAGATATAGAGACCCGTCTCACGATGAATGGATTTTCAACACTTTCAGCAAGAATAAAGAAAACCTGGCGCATACTCGGCCCCGGGCTCATCACAGGCGCAAGCGATGATGATCCTTCTGGGATTGCGACCTATTCACAGGCTGGCGCTGGTTTTGGCTTTGCAACTCTTTGGACTGCGCTCATCACGTTCCCTCTTATGGCCGCGGTGCAGGAGATGTGCGCGCGGATCGGCATGGTTACTCAAGAGGGGTTGACAGCAACACTCAAGAAGAAATATCCAGTAAGTATTCTCTATCTCATGGCAGTGTTTAGTTTTCCCGCAATCATACTCAACATCGGCGCAGACATCCAGGGAATGGGAGCCGTTGCCAATTTACTGATGCCTCGCATTCCGTCTTTCGTTTTCAGCATCCTGTTTACGATTTTGCTTGTCTACTTCATGATACGATTTCCCTATAGGAAACTTGCGGCTGCATTGAAATGGCTTTGCCTTTCGTTGCTCTTGTATGTGGTCGTTCCATTCCTGGTGCATGCGGATTGGATGGAAGTCTTGAAAAGCACTTTTCTTCCAACACTGCATTTTAACAAGACTTTTTTTGAGATACTCGTCGCCATTCTCGGCACCACGATTTCCCCTTACTTGTTCTTCTGGCAGGCCACGATGGAAGCGGAAGACATTTCGCAGAATCCTAAGAAGATCATCGTCAACAAACGAATTCTCGACAACATGAAGATGGATATCGATTTCGGAATGTTGTTTTCGAACGTCGTTATGTTTTTCATCATCCTGACAACGGGCGCGGTGTTATATAAGGCTGGCATCACGCAAATTGATTCAGTAGGACAAGCCGCAAAAGCGCTAGAACCCCTGACAGGGAAACTTACGTACTTGCTCTTTGCCGTCGGCGTCATCGGCACAGGATTCCTGGCGATACCTGTACTGGCCGGTTCTTTGTCATACATCTTAGCTGAGACGTTCGGTTGGAAGGAAGGGTTAGACAAGAAATTTCACCAGGCGAAGGGGTTCTACATCACGCTGATCGTGTCGCTCATAGTTGGATTGTCTCTGGAGTTCCTCGGCATAAGCCCAATTCACGCACTGATTTACACTGCTGTTCTTTATGGCCTGACGGCACCCGTAATGATTGCCATCATCATGCACATCTGTAATAACAAAAAGGTCATGGGAGAGTTTACCAACAAGAAATGGTCAAATGTCCTCGGGTCAACGACGCTCGTATTGATGAGCGCTGCTGCCGTTGCATTAGTCTATTTTCAGTTCAAGTAGAATAACTCAATTTGATTTTTTCACACTTCGAGGAGAAACATCATGAGCAAAGGCCAGAACAGCAAAAAGGGCACAAAGAAGGAACCGGCAAAAACCATGAAAGAAAAAAAGGCGGCCAAACGAGAGAAGAAAAATGAAAAGGCGAACCAAGGGATCCTCAATCAAATACAGGGTTGAGATCCTTCGCTCGTTGCCACTTTCCCGCCTGAGCGGCAAAGTCGGGCAGGCGTTTGAAAACGCATTTCAGCGAGGCTCCATCTCACGACAATGTACTGTGAATAGGAGTTACAAATAACGAAAACAAGAGCATATCTGGAGATATAATATCATGAAGACGACGGAAGCACAATCTCAGCGTACAATCCTTCCAAAATCCCCCACAAGTATTCAAGGATTTGACGAAATCACGGGCGGAGGATTACCGAAAGGCAGACCAACGCTTGTCTGCGGCGGTGCGGGTTGCGGAAAGACCCTCTTTGCCATGGAGGTTCTCGTCCGCGGAGCAACGCAGCACAATGAACCCGGCGTCTTTATATCGTTTGAGGAAACGGAGAAAGAACTCACGGCCAACGTTGCTTCGTTGGGGTTCGATTTGGACAATCTTGTAAAGCGCAAAAAGATTTGGCTTGAGCACATTCACATTGAACGGGGTGAAATCGAACAAAGCGGTGAATACGATTTGGAAGGTTTGTTTATCAGGATCCATTTCGCAATTGAGAGTATCGGCGCTAAGCGTGTTGTGCTGGATACCATAGAATCACTCTTTACAGGGATACCAAATCCTCTTATGCTGCGTTCTGAACTGCGCCGGTTATTGCGCTGGCTGAAAAGGAAAGGCGT
>JAPLFP010000157.1 GCA_026390585.1 Ignavibacteriales bacterium
TGAAATCGGCCATCGTGCGTTCAGCGACGATCCGGAAGTTGTAGCGGAATATGCGATAGCAATGCTCAAGGGTTACAAAGAAGAGGGGGTAATTGCAGCGGTGAAGCATTTCCCTGGACGAGGCGATTCGGCAACTGACGCCCATCATGCTTGTCCGATGTTAACTGTGGACAGCGACCGCTTTGACAAAATAGAACTCTATCCGTACAAACGTCTCATTGCGGCCGGCATCGATTCGATCATGGTTGCTCACTGCATTTATCCTCATATCGATCCGGACAATATCTCCACGGTTTCACGGAAAGTGGTCACCGGCATCTTGCGCGACAAGCTCGGATTCGAAGGTATGATCACGACAGACAGTATCACCATGGGTGCGCTCATCGATCGGTACGGCATCGGTGAAGCGTGTGCACGCTCTCTGCATGCCGGGGCGGACATTATTCTGATGAAGGCTGAAAACCAGTGGCGCGGTGAAATGTTCTACACGATAAGAAAATGGGTTGAATCAGGGAAAATCAACTCGGATGAACTCGACGACAAAGTGAGAAGAATCCTGAAGATCAAAAAAGCGTACGGCATGTTTAAGAACATGGGTATGGTGAATCCGGAGAAGGCAGCTGTCCCTTACCAGGACAAGGTGATCGTTCAAACTGCACAGAAAGTTGCACAGAAAGCTATTCTGATCGTCAAAGACGAGCTGCATGCCATCCCGTTGAATAAATCGAAAAACGTTCTTCTGATCAATCAGCAGAATTCGATCAAGTCGCCGAACGATCAGTACGATCATGCTGCATTATTCCAGGAGATCATGGAAGAGGATTGGCCGGCGCTGCAGACATTCGAGACGCAATTCGGTTTCAATGAAAAGGAGGATGCCCAGGTTGTCCAATTTGTCGAGGACCACAAGTTCGATCTAATTATCTGCACCAACTACTACGATCGACAGGACAAACCACACACATATCCAAAAACACTCATCGACAAAGGATATCCCGTGGTTCTGATTACCAACACACCGTATTGTATCAAAGAAGTTGGCGGTCTTCTCCCAGGTGCGAAAACTGCCATCCTGAACATGAACCTCACGCCTGAAGGATTGCGGGCGTCCAAGGCAGTTCTCCTTGGAAAAAAGAAGGCACAGGGTTCGTGGCCGCTCTCAAATTATGACCCCTTTCATCTAAAGGGCTGAGTCCAATGAAAAAGCTCACGCTGAAAACACCATTGAACAGAACCGTCTCTCCCATTACGGGCTGGACTCGGAAACATTGGGAGGAAGTATTCTTCGCATTGATGAAGGGCATTGTGGACAGCGCGTCCCCCGGCGGTGCGCGCCAACGGATTCCGGGTCCGCGAAGTCATCATGGCCTTTTGGCAGATGAGCTGGAAGGATTCACGCGCTCTATGATCATGGCGGGGCCGTGGCTCCATGGTTCGAAGACGGGAACATATTCTTGGAAAGGCGCCAAAGTCGATGTCGCCGCATTCTACCGGAAAGGCATACTTGCTGGCACTGATCCAAAACATCCCGAATACTGGGGTGATATTGTCGATTATGCACAGCATCTCGTTGAAATGGCCGCGCTGGCCTGGGGGTTGTATCTCTCAAAGGAGCTGATCTGGGATCAATACTCAGAAGCAGAGAAGAAGCAGGTGGCGGACTATCTGTTTCAGTGTACCAAGGTGAAGTACCATCAGAACAACTGGCTCCTGTTCAACGTGATCACGAACGCCGTCCTGAAGAAGCTCGGGATGCCTTATTCGCAGGAACAGATCGATGCGAACCTGAAGGGCTGCGATCACATGTATATGGGCGATGGCTGGTACAGAGACGGCAACATCAATCGCATTGACTACTACAACTCGTGGGCCTTTCTCTATTATTACCTGCTCTGGGTCATTCTGGATGGAGATTCGAATCCGGAACTGGCAAACATTCATAAGGATCGCGTGCGAATGTTTGTCCGAGACTTCCGGTACTTTTTCTCCAAGGATGGAAGCACGCCGTGCTTTGGACGTTCGATGATTTATCGGTTCGGCTTCCTCTCTTCCATTGCCCTTGGGCAACACCTCGGCTGTCTGGATATTCCAGCCGGCGAAGTGAAAACCATGTGCAACAGTGCGATGAAGTTTTTCTTTACCCACGAAATCCTCACCGAGCAGAATCACCTGTCGATGGGATTCCTTCGTCCCTGTGCAGAGATCCTGGAACATTATTCCTGCGGCGGCTCTCCGTACTGGGCGACGAAGGCGTTCAACATTCTGCTCATTCCCCAGAACGATCCGTTCTGGAAGGCGAAAGAAGAAAAGCTGCCGATTCATCGACACAACTATTCTGTTCCGTTGCGTCATGCCGGTCTGCTATTGGTGGGCGACAAGAAGACAGGTCATGTACAGTTAATCAATCAGAAGTCGTACCACGACAAGGCAGAGTACAACGCCAAGTATACAAAATTTGCCTACTCCTCCATTTTCAGCTATGAAGCGCGATTGGTCTACAAGAATTTCAATTGTGACAACGTTCTTCAATTTTCCGAAGACGGAATCAACTTCCGGCAGCGTTGGGAGATGGAACTGCTCTATTGTGAAAAGGACTTTGCCGCTTCAAAGTATCCTTTATTTGAGGTCGACAAAGAAGGGACCGCGTACACCTCTATTCTTGTTAAAGACGACGTCATGATCAATCTCCATCAAATAGAGACGAAGAAACCTCTCGTGTTGAGGGAAGGGGGCTATCCGCTCGGCTTTGATGAAGGTGAAGCGAAGACCGTTTCCATCGAAGGCGCAGAAGCCGCATACAAAGATGGAAAGCTGACGTTCATCAAGAATCTGCATGGCTACACGAAACAGTTTCGCGCGATTCCGTTTGCTGACGACATCAACGGATCCAATGTCCGCTACCGTCAGAGTGTCGTTCCCGTATTGGGGTATGAAAACGGAAATCAGCAAACATTCTATCTCGCCTCGATGGTGTGTGGCAGGGTTGGCAAGGAATCGATCAAAAAGCTCACGAGCATCGTAAAGAAATTCAATCTCAAAGATAACACCGCTGAGATCTTGTTTGCTGATGGCGAGCGAGCATTTGTTCAAATCGGCACCATTCAGGACGTTGCGGTGCTCCTCAACGGCAGGAAATTCTCCGGCCCAATCGTTGCTGCGAGAGTCTCTGCAAACGGAAAGAAATGGTTCGTTCTCGACAAAGCTGGAGCCGTTGATCGTTGCGAATAGTATTGAAAACTATTGCTGTTCATTCTAAGGGCTGTTCATCATGGGAATGTACGATTATGGTGTTATTGTAGTCTACTTTGCCTTCATCATTTCCATTGGCATCGTCTTCCATAAATTCAGCAAAGATTCCAGCGACTACTTCCGGGGTGGTGGACATATGCTGTGGTGGCTTGTTGGTGCCACAGGGTTCATGTCTCAGTTCAGCGCATGGACATTCATTGGAGCTGCCGGCAAGGCATACCGCGAAGGATTTCTTGTCTTAACCATATTTATTGGAAATGCACTTGGATACCTGATCACCTATCTCTTCTCCGGAGCAAAATTCAGGCAACTGCGGGCAGTTACAACCATGGAGATTATCCGTGACCGCTTCGGGAAGGCAAACGAACAATTCTTTACATGGCTGAACATCCCCTCCAATATCATCTATGCATCGATCTGGCTGTATTCCATCAGCACCTTCGTTTCAGTAGTGTTTGGTTGGAATATCATGGTTTGCATCATTGGCATCGGCATCGTTGTGATTGTGTTGTCATCAGTGGGTGGTGCGTGGGCTGTCTCTGCTTCCGACTTTATGCAGATGATGATTCTCATGCCCATAACTATTGTGGCAGCCATTGTGGCCATCACGGCAGTGGGGGGCGGAAATTTCCTGGATGGGACGGTCAATTTTGTCAGTCGGCTGCCAAAAGAACATTTCAATTGGTCTGCTGTGTTCAGTCCACAACTTCTGTATTTGTGGATCTTTGCTGCCCTCTTGAAGCAAATCATCAACATCAACAACCCTTCAGAATCATATAGGTTTCTTTTTGCCAAAGACTCGGAGAATGCAAGAAAAGGGGGATTGCTTGCATCAATCCTCTTTTTTGTAGGTCCTGTTTTGTGGTTCATTCCTCCAATGGCCGCAGCCAT
>JAPLFP010000073.1 GCA_026390585.1 Ignavibacteriales bacterium
ACAGACAAGAAAATAGCCGGAATTTGTGGCGGGTTGGGAGAGTATCTCGGAATTGACCCAACAGTCGTACGCCTTGGAGCTGCTTTCCTCTGCATTGCGACTGGATTCTTCCCGGGGGTAATCGCCTATGTCATTGCCTGGATTATAGTTCCTGAGGCCCCCGTTTCTGCTCCACAATGAGTGTGACGCAGCTCTCACACTGAGCTGTCGATCGAAACTACTTCCACGGTCGGCGTGTTATAGTCTTTGTTCCAAGGTTTGAACCTCATCTCAAACACTTTTTGGAAAAGGACGATGACACGACCGACCGTTTTGATTTCCATATTCTCCCTCCTCATTCTCTCATCGATGCTTACAGCGCAGCAGAAGGAGAAAACGTCTGTGAATATGAATGGCATCTACAGCTTCACCATGAAGACCATTGACGGCAAAGACAAACCTCTGGCTGACTACAAAGGAAAAGTCTTGCTGGTTGTGAATGTTGCATCATTCTGTGGCTACACGCCCCAATACAAGGATCTTGAAGAGGTCTACCGAACGTACAAGGACAAAGGGTTGGTGATTCTCGGATTTCCTGCGAACAATTTTGGTCAACAGGAACCCGGGAGCGATGAAGAGATCAAGACATTCTGTGACACCAAATACAATGTCACCTTTGACCTTTTCTCCAAGATCAGCGTGAAAGGGGACGATCAACACCCTCTCTACCAATACATCACGAAGGATTCGCCGTTTCCGGGCGCTGTGAAATGGAATTTTCAGAAATATCTCGTCGACCAATACGGGAACATAGTTGCGATGTATCCATCAAAGGTCAAACCGACGGACAAGGAAGTCATTCAGCAGATCGAGTCGCTTCTGAACGATCAATCATAGAATCTTCAAGCTGCAGGTTCAGCGGTACCTTGTCGCAATCGAATTCCGAGTGATCTTTCGCTCAAACCTCTCACACGATCATGACGACTAACTAAAGCGTTCACGTGTGATCGCCGGCAATGCTGGAATCCACGATCCGAAGTTGAGTTACATCTGAACTCATGGCGCTCTTCACTCAATGACGGGGAAGGAGTGTATGAATCGACGGGACTTCTTCACACAATCAATAGGATCCATTCAAGAGGGCGTCGCAACTCTCAACAATGATGGCTCACAGGATCCGCCGACTCCATCCAGGAGTTCTCTTGCTCCCCAACGAACCAGAAATCTTGTCCGAAGCACAAAGGGCTTGTAGGTTGTGAGTCCTGCCGACTGGGGGACGAAAACCGCTGCCCATTTGCTGAGGCGAACGACGTTCGGTCCGACAAGAGCCGAGATTGTACAGGCCGCCTCGCAGACGCTCGACGCTACACTGACTTCCCTCATGGCAGCTCATCCGGCGCCCGACGCGCCCATCGGCCCCTCACCACCATTGGTGGCAGGTCAAAATGATGTTGCTCAAGTGACGACGCTTCCCAGTCGTCATCCTGAGGATCGACGTCCTGAGCGAGCGAAGCGAGTCGAAGGATTTGTCGATTCGAAGGATCTGACCAAACGTGTCGCTGCCCAGTCGTCATCCTGGGTCCCGTTCTTGCTTCTCGGGACGAAGGGTCTGAAGCCAGACCATTCGAAGCCCAGAGCGACCCTCTGGGCTTTTTTATTGTGGTCCCGGACACTTTCCGAAGGTATCTCCCGCGCCTCGCCGATCTTCTGTGAGTTGCCAAACTAACTGCCTTGAAATTCAACCAATGTCTCAGTAGGTTCAATCAATGTCCGCCATTCGAACAGCATATATTCGTTTGAAGTCGCTTCTGCGACTGGAGAAAGAAATACCAGAAAATGAATGAGCAGGAATGGAAGCGGGCCTATGATGAGGCCTGGAGGCACAGAAACAATGACTGCGTTGAAGAAACGGATGCTGAATTGATCCTCGGAGCACTCGATAAAAAGGGGACCGTTCTAGAGGTCGGAGCCGGCATTGGTATGCTCGCGATTCGTCTGGCAAAGGAGGGGTTTTCTGTCACAGCGGTGGATGTCAGCGTTGAGGCGCTCCGAAGGGCGGGAGAGGCCGCGGTTCGTGAGGGAGTCGTCGTCAACTGGCGGGAAGGATTTGCCGAGGCCCTGCCTTTTCCCGATAAGTCGTTTGACTACATTACCTGCTGCCACACCCTCGAGCATGTGAAAGATCTC
The DNA here is from genome assembly GCA_026390585.1 of Ignavibacteriales bacterium. Classification (GTDB taxonomy): domain Bacteria; phylum Bacteroidota; class Ignavibacteria; order UBA10030; family UBA10030; genus UBA9647. Next base: position 2,167 of record JAPLFP010000073.1, read on the forward strand.
GCCAAAACGACGGCAGAATTCAAGAGAATCGCACGCAAGAAAATCGTTGTGCTCACACCAAAACAGAAATTCCGACTCTACGCCGAGAACTACCACACTCAGTTCTTCGAAGACCCTGAGCAACTTTCCAATGCTTTCGGATTGCCTCGCTATGAATGTCGCGAGATTGATTGCATCGATCACAAGAATGAGTTTCAGGGGAAAGCGTTTCTTTACGTCGGAGAGCTGGCGGAATAGAAGTCGGAATACAGAATACGGAATACAGCATCCAAGGCTTAAGACGGCAAAAAAGATCACCATGGTTTTGCATCCTGAATCCACCTTCTGGATTCTGACTCCTGAATTCCACCAGGGCCCAATCATGACGACAACTCTCCCTCTCGCACACCCCAAGCCCGACGCGTCCGAATTCATCAACATTCTGATGGGTCGTACGCCGCAAGTCCGTACTCCGCTTGTAGAATATATCATCGATGATGTAGTCATGAAACCCATTGTCGAGGGGCTTTTGGGCAGGCGGTGGGCGCCGTTTGGACCGGATCGTGAATCGCAGAAACTCTATCTGGACAACTTCATCGAGTTCTGGTATCGAATGGGGTATGATTTCGTTCGGTTCGAGCAGAGCCTCCCCTTTCCGGAATCGAAGCTCGTCATCGCCGATGCTGCTCCTGGGTCTTCGAAATCCCGCGAGTGGGCAAACGAGCACCACAGCGCACTCTCAACATGGGAGGATTTCGACAAGATCCAGTGGCCAAAGGTGGAGGAGTTCGATTTTTTTGCCTATGAGTATCTCAACGCTCATCTCCCCGAAGGCATGGGATTGATGAGCTCCCACGGCGGGGGTATCTTTGAGCATATCACCTGGATGATGTCTCTCGAAGGCTTCTGCTCTGCATTAATCAGTGATTCTTCTCTTATCAGGGCAGTCGCTGACCGGCTTGGTGAGCTGATGACGGGCTTCTATCGAAATATCCTCCACCTCGATCGGCTCGTGGCGGTGTTTCCAGGGGACGATATGGGCTACAACGTCGGGACACTCATCTCGCCGAACGATTTGCGGACATTGTTCCTGCCGTGGCACAAACGTTTTGCGAAGATGGCGCATGAGAGAGGACTGCCGTATTTCTTACACTCCTGCGGCAATCTTGAGAAGATCATGAACGACCTCATCGATGACGTCGGGATTGACGGCAAGCATTCCTATGAGAACAATATCATTCCTGTTCAGGATTTTCAGGCCAGGTACGGAAACAGGATCGCAGTACTCGGTGGAATGGACATCAACATTCTGGGTGCCTCCTCGGCTCAAGAAGTGCGGAGTCAAACCCGGTTTTTGGTCGAGACGTGCGGATCGCGAGGTCGCTATGCTATTGGCTCGGGCAACTCAATTCCCAGTTATATTCCACCGGAGAATTATCTGGCGATGGTGGATGAAGCGGTGATGCTGTCACGGACGGCAGCCATTTGACTTTGGCTGGTAGCCGGATTACATTAAATAGATTGTCAGATGAATCTGTTCCCGCATCTTCTTTCACAGTCCAAGATATGATATGAGACGAACGAAGAATTCATACCTGCTACTGTTGATGGCCATTCTTTTTGCCCTTTCTTCATGTGACAACCCAGTCGATTCATCGACGACAATCAACGAAACGTATCTCCACGGTCGGGCTGCCTGGTCACCCGATGGGAAAACAATCGTGTTCTCCTCCTTGGTGCAGAACCAACAAGGGATTTATCTGATGGATACGCTTGGAACGAATGTGCGGCAGATAGTGCAGGGAGAGGGGGTGGGGGCTTCGTGGTCTCCTGATGGAGCCTGGATCGTTTTTGGGAGGGCGGGGAGACTGTTCAAGGTCAAAGCCAACGGAGACAGTCTGAAGCAGCTCACGGATTCGGTCGGCGCAATACGACCCGCGTGGTCAAAGGATGGGTCGATGATTGCGTTCATCATTCGGGACGCATTCGGAGGTTCAGCGACCTGGATCTATGATGTTGCGAAAAAGACCTCGACGTTGCTGTTGCCACGCGGCGATTTCCCTTCCTGGCATCCGACGTCGGGGGAGCTCATCCTTCTGGATGCCCAGTATGATTCCTACTCCGGCTATGTTGCATATGCATTTTTTGCGGCGACGATTTCAACGGCTGGTACGCGATTGATCGGTACCTTCAGCGCCGCCGCCGATTGCGGTTTCTGTACAATTAGACCTACGGGGACAGACATCGTCTACGGAGTTGCGCCACCCACTGACTATACTCAGATTTGGATCTACAATATCGGCCAAAACCGTCATACACGGCTCACCGACGATGGGGGAGATTATCCCGCCTGGAGTCCTGACGGTTCGGA
>JAPLFP010000376.1 GCA_026390585.1 Ignavibacteriales bacterium
CTTCCTTCTCAGCTTTCCCGTCCGGCAGAACGCCCGACGCTGGTCTATGAAGCTTGAAGTATTGAAATTCGTACCATAGCGCTCATTAGCTGTCAATTGTTTTTTGAAATGGTCATTATTTCGATTCTATGAACGGAAAAATCGGTTGGAATTCTAGATTTCCCCGGTAAAAAGAGCGACGAGAGTGTCTGGTAGACCCGGTAATCTGATAAGTTCCTTGATCTTCGCCGGCACCTTCTCAGGAGTCGTCAGAACGCTGCGGAGCTCTTTACGTATGATTTTGATGTCGATCTCGGCGAATCTCTCTTCCAACGAGGGTTTCCTGTCGAGAATGATCTTCATATAATCCGGGTTCTCCAAGTTCCTTACCAGCGGGGTGTCGGCGATCATCGCCTTCATGGTTCTGCCAAGTGGTCGCGTTCCACTCTTCTTGCGATACATGCGTTTCAAGAAGCGGAAGAACTGCTCCATGAGGTTGTTTGTCCTTTGGGGTTGAATGGTTATAGTGCCTTCCGGTGTTTCAACCACAATCGGATCACAAAACAGCTTATCCCAGTACTGTTCCAGTTGCACGATCAGATTGCGGTAGCATTCTTTTCCCTGGAGCACTTGGTCGTTGCGCAGCCAATCGTGGAATGCGGTCACCCTTTTTTCAATCGTGGACATGCTCTCCTTGCTGCCTCTGTCGTTGAGCCCTCCCTTTCCACCGGGAAGGGCGAGGCGCATGGCATCCCGGAGCTTGTCAAACACTGCAACCTTTTCTCGCATCTGAGTGGCCGCCGTGCGAAGGCTTGCGTCATCCATGATGTCGATGAGATCTCTGAGAATCGTGCAGTAGGGTTGATTGTCTTTCCTGCTGTCAGTCATCCGTACTCCGTTGAGCTGCGTGACCTTGCAATGGAGGAGTTTCAGTCTTTCATAGAAACTCAGGTATGGCCGATCAAAGGGAAACCCATAGCCGTCGCCTTCCTTCTTTCCGTCCAAAGCCCAGAGAACGAGGGTGTATGCGTTTAATGTAGGCAGCAGACCGGCGGCGCACTGTGGCAGATGTCCTTCCTTCACGCCGTCGACCAGGGCTTGCACAAGGGTGGGATTCTCCTGGGCGCTATTGGCCCACTGGCGGACTCTCTTGCGTAGTATGCCCTGAATGCCGTGTTTGCTCAGACGGTTCCTGATCTTGTCGTTGTCTGCGCCGAGCAAATCCTTGCCGATGTCAGCCAGGAAGTGATAATGGCAGATGAAGTCCGGGACATCTGCAAAGACTTGGCTCACTGCCGAACAGATGCCCTTGCCCATATCATGGACCGCGGCAAAAGGAGTGCCATAGAGAGCTTTGATTGTACGAAGGAACGGGACGATGGTCTCCGCCTTCTCAGAGGCGAGTTTGGTGTTTTCCAGCACAATTTCGCTGATTCCATCCAGTCCGCACATCAAATGAGGGCTATCACCCTCACAGGTGGCGTCGAGGTGCAAGATATATCCGCCGTTTCGATCCAACAGCTGTTTGATCTCTCTCTGGCTCTGTCGGTGCGCCACAGAGAGGTACACGATAAACTTCTTCGCCAAGTAGAAGATCTCACTTTCTGAGATCCTCACCTGTCGATCACACAGGTCGTTTTTTATCTCCTTAGCGTCCTGGCAGCGATGGAACATGGCGTTGCCCACGTACACCAAGACATCATAGCCGAACCTGCCCTTCGGTGGTTTCAGCCTCTGCAATTCTTCAGAGCCATAGTTTCTGTTGTTGCACTGCGGGCAGTGAAGAATCGTCTCCCGCGCTTTCGCTTTGCCTATGTCCAAGGTGATGATGGTCAGGAGTCGAGTCTTGCGTACCTCGAGGTCTCCGCCACACTCCCCACAATGCTCTCTCTCGGGCACAAACCTCAGCGTCGGGGGTCGCCGAAAAAGCCTTCCGATGCACACACTCGCTATGAGACTCACGATATGATTCTTCAGTGCTTTCGCTGCTACGTATCCGCAGTTTTTTTTTCAATGCCATGATACTCCAGCAAATCAGTTATTGCCTCAGAGCTGATTCTTTTTCCTCTGCGCTGCAGCCTCTGTGAACACTCCTGTATGCTCGAGCCCGGGTGCTTTATCCTATCCACGAGGATCAGAACCGCATCCGTATCAGAAGGCAGGCGCCGTTGCTTCTCCGCCGCAGCCGCCTGTGTTCGTGCCTCTCTTTGGCTTAGATAAATATCCGGTTCATCGCAGAAGTAAACGAACGCCTTTCCCCATGTTTCTCGCCTCATACCAGGGACGCTTCGAAAGTGCCAAATAAAGGAATGCGGGGGAAGCTGTAAGAGTCTGCCGATCTCCGCCGCGTCGAATCCCCGCACGGAGTTCCTCACAAGATGAACGACCGTCTGCTTCAGATTGCCATACCTGGAAAAGAACACATTCCTGTGTCTCCACAGTCCCTGGCGATCATAACGGGCAATGTGCGGTAGCGTGTAGAATCGCGCGTTCTGGTTATAGCTACAGCAGGCCTCCCACTGTTTCAAGCGTCTGTGGACGCTACGGGTTGAGCAGTCCAGCACCGCCGCCAGCTCCGGCAGTGTCATCACCTTTCTGTGTTCAAACTCCGCCAAGGCCTTGGACTCATTTTCCGGTTTGATCATGGGAAACTCCTTTGGCATAGTATAGTTTAAGATGAACTATATAACCTATACTATGCCATATCAAACACAGAAAAACAATCCGCTCTTCCAATTTTTCTGCCAAAAAGGGTAAAACTCGATGAAAAACATAGGAACTTGTACGCAGAACGATGGAATTTGAACTATCTCGATCGACCTATACTTGGCCGTTTTCCAGCATCATGTTCCTAACTGATTACAGCATCGTAAGTTAGAAGATTGACAACCGTTCTTTGCGTTCATAGGTATTTGTCCACTTCGACACGGTGGCAAAGATAATGCCCACCACCAATTAGATGTCTGCGTAGCTGAGGGTCGGGTACTGTTGTGCAATCTCTTCCGCTGTCGCGCCATCCAGGAAGGCAACAACA
>JAPLFP010000128.1 GCA_026390585.1 Ignavibacteriales bacterium
TCGTCAATATCCCCAACCGGGGCGCCGTGCCCAACCTGCCGGACTATGCCCTTCTGGAGATCGAGGGGGTCAGCGACTCGGGCGGGGTGCGCGGGGTGTACATGGGCGAGGCGCCGCTGGCCCTGGAAGCGCTGCTGCACCGGCGCATCGTCTGGCAGGAACTGGTGGCTGACGCCGCGGTGAAAGGGATCGAATCCGTCGTCAAGAGCTATGGCTACAAGAACCTGGAGTTGCTCGAACATCTTGACGCGACCGAATTGAAGAAGATCGTCGCTTCCATCGATTGGACGCGAATCCCACAGGCCGGAGCCGTGGCCGATCGCCTCGAACAATTGAACAAGGATATTGACGATTACTTCGCCCTCGCGAAAAGAGCATTCCGGGATATGTATGTGCGCAGAATGAAAGTGTGGTCTTATCTCACAAGCCTCGCGGTGGTCATTGCGCTCAATGCGAATCTGTTTTTCATCTATCAACAGTTTACTTCCAATGCTCCTCTCCGCGATGCGGCAGTCTCCTGGGCGGAAAAGAGAGTCGCCACACCGATAGACACCACAAAACCTTCTGCTTCGGCAACCGACAAGGAAACCCTTGAGTCGATGAAAGCTAACGTGAACTCCATGCGCGAAATTCTGACATCAGATGGATTTCAAGTCATTGGATGGAACTCTAAGGCTTTCGTGCCGACTTGCGCGAAAGGATGGATCTGGAATTGGCTGGGCAACGTCGTTGGATGGTTCGTGATGGCGCTGCTCGTGAGCCTTGGAGCGCCCTTCTGGTATGATCTCCTCAAGACTCTTATGGGCGTGAAAGATACGCTGAAACCCAAGACTGCGGCTGCAGAGCAAAAACCCAAACCAACTGAAACTGACGCAAATTCGGCCGGTCCACAACTGCCTGCCGTCGGATAATCAATCAGACGAGGAGAGTCTCATGAGCTTTAGAGAAAAATACACGGTCTTCCCCATGCTCCTGCCTCTCGGATCGAAACGAAGGGGCGGCAGCAAGCTCGATCCCGGTGTCAAGTTCTTGGTCGCTCACGATACCGGGAACCCAAGATCGACGGCGCGTAATAACGTCTCCTACTTCCAGCGGTCGTGCAATGAGATGAGTGCTTCCGCGCATCTTTTCGTTGATGACAAAGAGATCCTGGAGTGCATTCCTGCCCTCACCGGGCCGCCGGAGAAGGCATGGCACGTCCTCTATAATGTAACGACGGACAATCAGATGTTCGGATACGATGCCAACAACGCAGCGATCGGGGTGGAGTACTGCTACGGGAGCAACATCCAGGCAGACGAGGCATACAACAAGTACGTCTGGGTTCTCGCGTACCTTTGCTACAAGTTCGGCCTTGACCCTGCGAACAAGATCATCGGCCATTGCTTTCTTGATCCCCGACGAAAAACCGATCCGGTTACCGGATTACTGCAAAGCCGGAGGACCTACGACCAGTTGCTGAAAGACGTTGCCACGGAATTTGCAGTGTGCTCCGGTCTTGCGACCCCCGGGCTGAACATCACCAAACAGGCCGGTACCGTCGAGGTCACTCATACCCTCAACATTCGCCAGGGTCAGCCGAACACCCGGGTGCCAATCGTGCAAACAGTTCCTCCGCATGCGAGGTTGAGCTACACCGGCTGGACGAACGACGGAGAAAAAGTCCTCAACATCTCGAAATGGTATAAGAACGCTCAGGGAAATTTCTTCTGGAGTGGTGGTGTGGTCTAGGCAATCATTACCGCGACAGATCAGAATCGGAGGGTACAACTTATGGCTGCAGTAACGAAAAAGCTGAAAGAGATAAAGCAGGAAGAACTCTCGATCATCTCAAAGAAACGCTCTGCCCTTCACCCCGAAGATGGCATCGACAGGCCCCAGGAAAACCTCTTCGGCATTGCGCTCTCCGGCGGAGGCATTCGGTCGGCCACGCTCAGCCTGGGATTCTTGAAGATCCTGAACGAGTGCGGGATTCTCTCCCGGGCAGATTACCTCTCGACAGTCTCAGGAGGAGGATACGCCGGAGCATATGTTCAGGCCAAGCTCTGTGAAGCCGGGTCCTACAAAGAGCTCTTTTCGCTCAGTGATATTGAGAACCTGCGTTTGAAGGGGTACTATCTCGCACCGGGAAGAGGGATCATGCGGATGCTGACTCGTCTCCGCCTCGCGGGAGCATTCGCTGCCAGTGTGGTCATGAACTGGGTCTGGGTCATTCTTCTCTTTTTGCTCCTCGCGTTGTCGTTCAAGCTCATTGCGGAGTTGGTGTCGGCAATTGACTATGACTCATGGCTGAATTACGGATTCATCATTTGTGGTGTGGTCCTAGCGTTTCATTATTTCTTCCATAGCTTCCGCCGTCTTCTGCTGTGGCATTCCGACATACTGAACGCAATAGAGGGAGGATTACTTGCATTCGTCGTCATTGTCGCAGGGCTGTCGTGGGGTAGACAATGGGTGCCGGGATTCTTTGAGACCTGGAGCATTTGCTTCTGGGGGACCAACCTTTTCTCTGGCTTGTCGCATGGCTGGCTGACGTGCATCCACTTGTTGCTGGTCGCGGTTGTATTCGCCTTCTCCGGGTTATTTGCAAATCCGAACCTCCTCACCTTGCATCGGTTCTACAGGGATCGGCTCTCCGGAGCATTTCTGAGAACCGTCAGCCGGAAGTCGACGCGGATCAGGCTGCGAAAGTGGATCGGCGAAAAGGATGGACAATGCAATCCTCAGTCTCCCTATCCGCTCATCAACACATGCCTGAATGTCCTTGGCAAAGGAAAACATATCGGAGCGAAGACATCCGACTATTTCCTCCTCTCCCCGCTTTACTGCGGCTCAGAGTTGACTGACTATATCTCGACGGCCAAGTCTTATTTCTACAGCCGGATGAGTTTCGCGACGGCGACAGCAATATCCGGGGCCGCAGTGAATCCCGAAATGGGGCAAAGGACGAACAAAGTTGTTGCGTTCTTTATGACTCTGTTCAACCTGCAGCTGGGGTACTGGACGCGTAATCCCAAAGCGCGCTCTGAGTTTCCGTTCGATTGGTGGCCCTATTACTACATTCTTCAATTGTTGAGCAAGACGCACGCAGAAAGAAGAAGAGTCAATATTTCCGACGGCGGACATATCGAGAACCTCGGTGTCTTCGAGCTCCTGCGGAGGGAAAGCAAGCTCATCATCGCCGTCGACGCTGGCGCAGATCCGACCTACGGGTTTTCAGATCTCCGGAATCTGGTCGTGAGGGCCCGAAACGATCTCGGCGTAGTCATTAAATTCCGTGATGGCTGCCAACCGGAAGACTGCATCAAGCCGAAGCCGTCTATCGGTTTTTCTTCCTCACAATTTGCGATTGCTGACGTTTCCTATTTGCCAGAAAAGCAGAAAAGGACTCCATACAATGGACTCTTGGTGTATGTAAAATCTTCGATGAAAGCGCCTTCAGAGTTCCGGGACGTCGCGGAGACTGATCCAGAGTACAAAAGCTTCTACTACAAAATGTATCATCCACGGTTTCCTCATGAATCGACAGCCGATCAGTTCTTTGATACGGCTCAATGGGAGGCCTATTTTCGACTCGGTCAATATATTGCGGGTGATCTTCTGGATGTCAAGCTTCGGGATAGGGACCAGTCCAGGCAGGCAGAAGAGCAATGGAAGAAGATGACAATCAATGAACTCAAGGACCGGTTCGATGCGAAGAAGGCCTAAGCATTTGGTGTTGGATCGAGAGAGTTAGGCAGGTGCTACATCCAGAGAGTTGGTTCGTGGAGATGTCTCCTGGACAGCCTGAGTCTCGATCTTGAGAGACTCTGCAAAATAGCCATCCGAAAGGACTTGGGTATGGAAGTCAACATCACTGGCACGTATGAAGTCGCCGACGTTAAACTCACTGTCACGATCGGGGACGCGCAACTTGGCTACTCACATGTCTACCTGGATGATACAAAACTCACATCAGGCCCGACGATCACCGATTTCGCAGTTGGAAAGGGAACGGATCTCCTAGGAAAGATCCTCTCAGTTGACACGCAAGTAACCGTGGTGAGCAACAAGACAAATCACACGAGCGTTACGAATACGATGGATGGTGGGAAAGAGAGAAAGGATTTTTCCGGTGAGGCTACGGCGACCAAAATCGGTGACACCGTAGACTATCATTGCTCCATTAGGTTTACGACATGAAAACCACATGAGAAGGAATTCTCCGATGCTCTCGAAACAGCACTGCAGACTTCTTGTTCTCTTCGGCATGTTGTGGGTTTGGAATTCCGAGAGTCATTACGTATTTGCACAAAGTGCTTCGAACTCGGCAAGCCCGACCACATCAGGGAACAATCCAAACACTAATGATCTTCGGACACCCGCTTCGCCGGCGTTCGTCCTCCTGGGAATTGAACCATCATCGGTCGAACGTCCGTCCACTCCCAGAGCGCTGGCAGCTTCGTTGCTTTCAGCTTCGGGGCAAAACGACATCCTTCCAAGGAACTATGCCTTTGAATTCTCACCGTACTGGTTCTCCTCCCATTCTCAGTTGACGTTTGACAAATACTATCATGCAGACATGCTGCAATCTCTGGCACAAACGCTGTCCGTCTCCTTCGTGACATCACGTCAAACGGGCGGAGACACGACTGCACAGGGTACAGACGTCGGATTCGGACTGCGTGCTCAGCTTGTCTCTGGAGGTCCCTCGGATACACTCGCATCCCTGAGGAGGCGATTGGCGGATCTTCACGAACGGCGTGGAGATCTTCGCCATAAAGGCGACACAACAGGCGCAAGGTTAATGCTGGACTCGATCAGCGCTGTAGCCAAACAGATTGCCGAGGAGGATCACAATCGGACCGGCTGGATTGTAGAATTCGCCGGCGCTGCAATCCAGCGGTTTCCGCAGAACCGTTTTGGAGAAGAATCCTTGCGCAGGTTTGGCATATGGCTCACGCCTTCGTACACATCGGAAAATCCGAAGATCCAATTCCTGGGCGTGGTGAGATTTCTGCACGACCTCGACAACGTTGGGAATAGAGACTTGCTTGACGCAGGATTCCGCTTCGTCTATAACTCCGGCAGACTGTCGATATCATCGGAATATGTGAGTCGATCCAGCCTTGATGTCACTGTGAATCCCGGAGTTGCAGAACCGGCAAAAGGGAACTTCAGCATTAAGAACACATATCGGCTGAGTGCCAACGTTGAGTACAAGTACAGTGACGACATGTATCTCTCGATGTCTCTTGGCCGGAACTACCAGGGAGTGGCAGGCCAGGGGAACCTGATTGCGCAGGTGTCGGTCAATTTTGGTTTCGGTGAGACGAAGCTGCCTGTCGGGAACGAGTAGCGAGGCATAGAGATATCATTTTTTAGGGGCGGGTCACAGACTCTTCCATTTTTGGCGACAGTTGCGATGACTTTATGGCGTGGTCTGGGGACATGGCAACGCCGCACGGCGAAAGGTGATAGCTTATGAAATCCTTGATGGTCTGTTTTGTATTGCTTTCCGAGGTTTGTTTCGGACAACTCTGTGATTCTACACTGAAACCCTATTACACCAACGCCTTTAGGTATGAAGCGAGGACGAACAGATGCGAGGGGTTCTACATTGCGACGGTGTCTTCGCAGACACTGGATCTTGTTGGTGTCACACGGGGAGTATTCCACTACGAACTCGATATCAACGAGGTGATCGAGATCCAACCTCCAGCTGATGCAAATTGTGTTATTCATGTTCGCGCTCAGGCTGTTCAAACCAAGATGTATTATCGGATGGACACGGAACTCGCCCCGCGCCAGCGCCTCCTGTGGCCCACAAGAGAAATCTTGTTCCCCAACGGTTTATACCCGGGGAAGATCAGTGTCTTCGGATGGTATCAGGACGCTGGGGGGAAAGTCTATGTTCCCATTAGGTCGGCAGGACGATTATCCGGAATTCACAATGATAGCCTTTTTCGAATTGTCCTTCGTTCCGCTGTTGACGTTGATTACGTTAGCTATACGTGGAAGAGCGAGTTGGCAAACCGTTCGGAGAATCACACGATGGACCGCCCTTTCAGGTCTGGTACGGCGATCATTGTCGTTCTGCCAGAACACCTTAGAGGAAGATTCACATTGCTTGTCCAAGCCAAGATTCGAGGCAGCGATGATTTTGTTCGGAACCTTGTCACATTAGATTTGGGCAAACTATGAAACTCACGAATGACATACTGAAGAAACTTCGGCGGGAGTACCGTCAAGGAGTTGAAGAATCGGTCGAGTTCCTGCTTAACGGGAACGTAGAAAAGGCGAAGGAGAATCTCGAGAAGGCGCAGCTTTACAGCCAAATCCTCGGCTCACAATCACATCGCAGCCAAAGAGCCTGGTCTTTCGTACTTGCCTTCTGCTGCTTGTTGATTGCCGGATTCGCGTTGGTTCTAAGGGTCCCGACGACCCCAGTCGCAATCGATTTGGTGGCAAAAGGGGTGGCTTTTTCGACAGTTGATCCGAGTTTTCGGGCCGAAGTGAGAGGCAAAGAGTGCTACGTGGACAATATCGATACCATCTGGTCCATGAATCCTTTGCCTAAAGCTCCAGATCAAAGAGCCATTCTGATTTCTATGAAGGGGAGAGGTATTGTACTCAACGACATCACCCCATCAATGCCAGTGAGACTTGAACTAGAACAGAGTAACGATGAGTTGGCGATCTACATCAAAGCCGACACAGTCCGCGGGACACTGTCAATACTGGAGGGGTCTGTTGAACTGCATGAAACAACGCGGCTCATCGCCGGACAGAAGGTTCCCAGCGTGTATTTCTTCGAGGCTTTTGCCCCACACATGGGTAATGATCCGGTCAAGCTTGCCGCAAACACCAACGTGTCCTGGAGACTCTCAGGATTCAGTGTGGACTCGCTTGTTTTCTTTGAAGAGAATCCACCCGGTTCTGGACAACTTGAATCCACGATTCTATCGGGCAAGATACGTTTGCCGGAAAGCAGCAGACAACTGGAGATACGAGAAGGTGAAATGTTGCACATGATGATCCGCCAATGCCAGCGATTGCTGGTCAGTCAGGACACAAACCGCATCCGTGTCAGGTTCGAGGGGCTTGTTGCCAAGTTGACCGCCGGGGTCAAGAGAAGTGAGATCAACTATATGCCTACGTATCTTGAGTACGTGTATCATAATCAACAAATGGCATTCTTTTGGAGCTGTATTCTTTTCGTCTGGACCTTGCTTTGGGGAGTCAAGAATGCGCTGGTCAAATAAGGACGCGATGATATCATTTTTCGGGGGGTGCACTCCTCTCAAGTTACTACTCGAGCTCACACTACTATTGTTTTCCTTTCAGTTGATGAGCGCACAGGAACAAATGTACCAGAATGTCGTGAGGATTAGGACAACATTCTCCAACCACACACTTCAGGATGGTTTTGGTTTTGTCATTTGTGAGCGCAGTGACTGCTTGTATATCGCAACTGCATTGCACGTTGTCGCTAATGAGGATCCAGCGCTGATGCGAGTCAACTCGATTGTATCCTTCTATCAGTCTACGGGGGGGCAAGAGGCACTATTGGTTATGACAGATGATCGTCTTGATCTTGCCTTACTGATAGTCGATAAACCTTCGTGGTACACATGGAGATGGTGGTGCCGGGTGCTACAGGCGGAAGTAAATGATCAGGTGTGGATCATAGGATTTTCCAGACAGTGGATCACAGAGTACCAGCAATCGAAAGGCATCGTGGTGCAGGCACGGGGTAATACCATCCAGGCGAATTTTACAGGTCTGCAGCCCGGATGTTCGGGTGGTCCATTGATGTCAGGCAATGAAATCGTCGGCATGGTGCTGGAAGATGCCGGCACAAGAATAAATGCAGTAGGCATCCGCGCGATTCTGCAGACAGCATATGACTACATGGAAGTGAATCCAACCGGCGAATTCGATTTACCCTTTCTTGCCGCCGGGGGCGTGATTGGAGGTTCCGGTCTCGCAAGCAGCAATCTTGGAGCAAAGGCAACTCTAGGATATTCGGTGTTCACCGAGGCCATGGTAGTTCCGCGACTCTCACTCTGCGCCACTGGAGCCTATGATTTTTTCGCGGCAAAGGTTAGTGTGGACAATCAAGATCGAGAATTTCAAAACCCCATCACCAGCTATGGTTTGTGTCTGAAGTATTACTTCGACTTCTGGGCCGAAATGCCGCTTCGCGTGCTCCCAACCTATGTGAGAGTGGGGGTCTCGCACATCAACCACAATCCGCAAATCAGATTCAATGGTGGAATCTGGACGAACCTGCGGGATCGTCAAGGGCAGGGACTGTCTTATTCAAAAAGTGGATACTTATTCGAGTCTGGCCTTGGTTTTGGTTGGAAAGGTTCAACCCTAGCAATTGGGGTCGATTTTAGCTTCATCTACGCCACAGAACCTCTGGGGGTGGATTTACTCAGGCCGTATGAGGGCGCAACGACTCATTTGTTCGTTCGGGCTGGTTTGTATCTTGGCTACTCCCTTCGAACCGCAGAACCGAAGGTCAAAGCAATATTGCGTTGAGGTCAATACGGAGTTGACAATGCGCTTGCTAGACAATGACGCGATGATCTCATTTCCCGGGAAACGCATTCGCAGCAGATCAATAATCGGGATCACATTACTTCTATTGTGCTTGCAGTTGATGAGCGCACAGGAACAGATGTATCAGAATATCGTGAAGATTAGGACGACGTTCTCCAACCGCACACTTCAAGATGGTTTTGGTTTTGTCATTGGTGAGCGTGACAACTGCCTATATGTTGCCACGGCATTGCACGTTGTGGTTAATGAGGATCCGTCAATTGGACGAGTCAACTCGATGGTATCTTTCTATCAGTCTCCGGGCGGGGAATCTGCACTTGTGACCATGACAGATGATCGCCTTGATCTTGCGTTGATGAAAATCGCAAAACCTTCGTGGTACGAATGGAGGTTGTGGTGCCAGCCGGAGCAGGCGCAAATATACGACGACGTGCGGATTATTGGGCATGCCGGACAGTGGACCACAGATTACCAGCAATCGAAAGGCATGGTGGTGCAGATACACGGCAACACAATCGAGGCGGATTTCGCCGGGTTGCAGCCTGGATGTTCGGGTGGTCCATTGATGAAAGGCAAAAGTGTCGTTGGCATGGTGCTGGAGGATGCCGGCACGAGAATAAGCGCAGTGGACATCGGCGCAATTCTGCGGAGAGCATATGAGTGTCTGGAAGTAGATCCAAACGAAGAATTCGATTTACCATTTCTTGCGGCTGGGGGAAGTGTCCATTTTGTTGCCGGTGCCAGTGCTGGGCAACCGTTCCCTTACCCACTGGGATATGCACTGTTTGCAGAGTGCATGGTTATTCCTCGACTTTCAATGTGTGCGACTGGAGCTTATGATCGTCTCGCGGCAGAGTTGAACGTGAACAATCAGGATCGCGAATTTCAAAACCTAATCAGCAGCTATGGCCTATCCCTAAAGTATTACATCAACTTCTGGAATTTCGGGCGTACAGCTGATCCCAATCGTTCGCCTGGGTATCTCAGGTTCGGAGTTTCGCGCATCAAACACAATCCGCAAATCAGGTTTGACCGCGGAGCCTGGATGAACCTGCAGGATGGACAAGGGCAGGAACTCTCCTATTCGAAAAGTGGGTACGCATTTGAATTTGGGATAGGCACTGGGTGGAAAGGTTCTACCCTAGAATTCGGAATGGATGTGGTCTTCATTTATTCAACAGAACATTTGGCAGTGGATTTACTCAAGCCTTATGAGGGCACAGAAAATCATTTTGCTGCTAGAGTTGGTCTATATCTTGGCTACCTCGTTCGAAACGCAGAACCGACGACCAAAGTGCTCAGGTAGTGAGATCGCTAACGAAGGCTCAGCCGATCATCAACTTGCAGTCTTCAAAAGAACTGACTGAGTTTCGACGGCGGCTGGAGTTTGGCGTCTCGTGGAGTATGTAGCGGAGGATCGGCATTTCGGGTACTTCTCAACTTCTTCATGTTGATTTCCCGTTCTAGAATATGCGGTCCGATCGCCGGCGGTCAGTCCGCCCGCGCACTTCGCGCTCCAGGCTTGGGAGACTGAGTTACCACTCCTGCACAACATTACCTCACCGGCAGGTTCTCCTTCAGCACAAACTTCAGCGCGCCGTCGTACGTTCTGTCCGTCGCAACATGCACCGTACCGTTCCCCATTTCATACACAACGGACCATATCGTCGTCGACTGAGACACTTTGCCCAGGAGCGCGAGCGCCGCGTCGCACGTCATTTTGCCGCCGGCGGCAGTCAGCTCGCTGTACGCAGTGCTGTACCTCCAGCACGGCGAGAGTGCTGGCGCGCCCGAGCCTGTGACGATGAAGTTCGTCGATACATGCCACGGCTCCGTGTTTTTCAGCACGCTCATCGTACCATTGACGTACTCGATCACTGCAGAATGTCCTGCCGCATCCGCGATCAGGTAATGGATCGGCGGGTCTTCCATCCTCAGGTTGTATTTTCCCAGCAACGCGATCGCCTCATCCGTCGTCGCTGCAAAATCGAGTATGAGCCGGATCGTCCCCAGCTCCCCCAGCGAGATTTTCGTCGGATCGTACGGAGCCCTCGCTGTCGGGACCGCCATCATCCCCACGGTCACCCCTTTTTCGTTCATCCCGTCAAACGGATACCACGGCGTGCGAAGCAAGGCGGCCTTGTCTGTCCCGCCGTCGGGAAGATTGCTCCTCGTGTATCCAAGATACTCCAGGTCGACCATGGAGACAGACGCGTATCCGGCCGGGGGATGCGTAAACAGAAGTAGCGGGATGCAATCGTGCCAGTCGAAGTTGCGGCCGAACTGGGGATTGCCGCTCGTGCCATATGCGACGAAGCATGTGCATCCCCAGGCGCTGTCGTCAGCGCTGAGAGAGTTGTCCAGCGCGACCGGTTGCCCCTTTGCCAATCCCACCTGCTGTGCGAATCCATAGTCGCCGTAGTACTTCATGGTATAAAGAGGATGGCCGTTTGCCTTTGTGAGGCTCTTCAGCGTCTTTTCATCGTTCGCCGAAGATGAACTGACGGGTCCGGTGTCCTGGCACGAATTGACCACAAGTGCAATGAGAAGCACGACGAACGCTGCGCCGGAGCTTCGTCTCGGAGTGTAGCTGACAACTGGATGGTTCACGCGAAGGGGGCCTCCTCTGGCGGTGTACGATACGCGCTAGCTTCGAAAAGCGCAACAAAGAAAAGTGAATAGTGAATGGTGAGTGAGACAGAGACGGGAGATGGAAGAAGAGAGACAATTTTGGGGGAGAATGGCCACTTTGCTGCTCGGTTTTCGTCCACTTGATTCTGATAACATACGGCAGTACATACACAATGTTGTAACCCACGAAGCACGTGTGTGGGGACTATCCACTGAGCTTGGCAAAGAGTATTCGGCATGAATTACCGCACACTAGGAAAATCCGGCCTTTTGGTTTCCCAACTGGGATTTGGGACAATGCGATTGCCCATCAGCAAGAAGAATCCGGATTTTGCTGAAGCGATCAGTCTCATTCAATATGGAATTGAGAAAGGGATCAATTTCTTTGATGTTGGCACGTTCTATTGTCACGGGTACTGCGAAGAAGTCTTTGGCAACGCAACAAAGGATATTCCTCGAGAGAGGCTCATCATCTCCGGCAAAAACTCGGCACATCAATCGAATTCAGAACATTGGCTCGGACAACTGAAAAACTCATTGCGTCTGTTTCATAGGGAATTCTTTGACCTGTATTTTTTGCATTATCTGAATTATGAACAATGGACAAGGTATTTCATCGGCAACAAAGTCATCGACCAGATAGAGGAAGCCCGCAAATCGGGACTCATCAGACACCTCGCATTCAGCAGCCACGATTCTCCGGACAACGTCATGAGAATCG
>JAPLFP010000143.1 GCA_026390585.1 Ignavibacteriales bacterium
CTACAATCAGGCACATTGCCGTGGTTTCGGGGTCAATGATACTATTGGTCGTGACATCTCCGCTTCCGACATCTTCCTGCAACGCAAGCCGGATGCACGCGACAATCTCAGGTGCAAGTGTTGAGATGCTCATGGTTCTCAAAAAAGATGAGGCTCAAGATACGGCATTTTCCTGCTAGCAACCAAGTATTGCTCGCCGAATACGAAAGTAGTCGTTGAGCTGATGTCCTGTTGATAGCTCTATCAACTTGAGGCGGGGCTAGACATATTGGATCTGAAAGAGCTGTTGGCTCTAGACAACTCAGATGATTTTGCATTGGATCCAGGCATCTTCGTCGAACTCGTAGATCGCACACAGCCTGCGGTAGCCACCCGCAATTACCACCTTACCGTTCTGTTCGTCTCTGAGGAGAAGGAGAGGAGCGAGACCTTTCCCGCGCCGAATCTTTTTCCTATCCTTCTCAACATGTGAACTGCTTACGCCCAGCAAGGAGAGTTGAGAAGCTCTGAATATGTCCTTGGCTTTGAATTGCACAACCGGAGCGCTTTTGAACTTCGTCATCATTTCTGCAACCCGATCCTTCCTGTAGAGGATACTGAGATAGGATTCGGCGGCAGGGCACATCACCTTGCCAGGCTTTGGAATCTTGCTTTGTGTTGCACTGCGTCTTTTCAGAGCTGCCGGTACAAATCCATAAGTTCAATTGCTGCCATCGCAGCATCTGCTCCTTTGTTACCGGCTTTCGTTCCGGCTCTCTCGATCGCCTGTTCGATCGTATCCGTAGTCAGGACACCGAACAACACCGGCATCTCACTTTCCAGACTGACCGATGCAACTCCCTTTGACACTTCTGCGGCGATGTAGTCGAAATGTGGAGTATCGCCTCTGATGACGCAACCCAGGCAAATTATTGCATCGTGCTTCTTGTTCTTTGCCACTCTGCGGGCGACAGCAGGAATTTCGAATGAACCGGGAACCCAAATGACATCGATATGGCCTTCCTGGACTCCGTGACGGACGAGTGTGTCTACCGCTCCGTCGATGAGCTTGCCAGTGATGAATTCGTTGAATCGGGAAACGACGATGGCGACCTTCTTTCCCGAAGCGTTCATGGTTCCTTGCAATACTTTTGGCACGATGCAGATTCCTTTCAGAGATTGAGTATATGTCCTAGTTTGCTCCTCTTTGTTTCAAGATACCGTTTGCTTCTCTTGGTCGGAGCAATTTCGATCGGAATCCGTTCAACCACCTTAAGTCCGTACCCCTCGATTCCGATAATTTTCCTGGGGTTGTTGGTTAGAAGACGGATTGTGGAAAGGCCCAGATCGATCAGGATTTGCGCTCCTATGCCATAGTCGCGGAGATCCGCAGGAAAACCGAGTGCGACGTTCGCCTCGACAGTATCCAACCCGCCTCGTTCTTGAAGACGATAGGCGTGGAGCTTGTTGGCAAGCCCGATTCCGCGGCCTTCTTGGTGCATATAAAGAACAACGCCGTTTCCCTCCTTCTCAATCACCATCATCGATTTCTCCAGTTGCTTGCCACAGTCACAGCGGAGAGAATGAAAAATGTCCCCCGTCGTGCACGACGAATGCACTCGTACAAGAACATTTTTCCTGCCTGCGACGTCGCCTTTGACGAGGGCCAAATGGTGTTCCTTGAGGAGTTGGTCCTCATAGAGAGATAGAGTGAAATTGCCATACCGCGTTGGAAAGTCCACCGTCTCCAATCGCCGTACATGTTTTTCGGTCCTACGCCGATATTGAATGATCGACTCAATCGTGATGAGCTTCAGACGATGTCTCTTAGCAAATCGAATCAGTTCGGGAACTCTGGCCATCGTGCCGTCTTCGTGCATTATTTCGCAGATGACAGCCGCCGGATAGAGACCTGCCAGCCTGGCCAGGTCAACTGACGCCTCAGTGTGGCCCGCACGCACAAGCACTCCGCCTTCCTTGTACCGCAACGGAAAAATGTGGCCCGGCTTTCCCAGATCATTCGGTTTCGTTCGCGGGTCAAGAACGGCCTTGATCGTTTCAGACCTGTCGTGGGCCGATATGCCGGTACTTGTATTGCGTCGGGCGTCAATTGAAACACTAAAGGATGCATCTCTTACTTCGGTCGAGTTCACCACCATCTGGTCAATTTCCAGTTCGTCCAGCTTGGAACCAATCACAGGAAGACAAATGAGTCCTCTGCCAAATTTTGCCATGAAATTGATAATCTCAGGTGTGATTCGTTCAGCTGCACAAACCAGGTCACCCTCATTTTCTCTTTCCGGATCGTCAATTACGATGATCATTCGCCCGCACTTTATCTCTTCGATTGCATCTTCTACGGGTGCAAATTCACTCTTTGTGGTCATATGTGCCCTTTGTTCGACAGCACGCGTTGAAGCACGTTGATTCCTTTTCCGAATACGCAGATCACTGGATGAAACCATATTCCTTCAGCAATTCCTTTGTCGTTTTCGTTTCCCCGATGTCATGAACAAGCATGCTTTCGGCGTATTTTGCCAGGATGTCTGGCTCTATGTTTACATTGTCTCCCAGTTTTCTCGAGCCGAGATTCGTGTTCTTCATTGTGTGGGGAATCACTGAAACGGTGAAGAAATCACTTCCGCAGTCTACCACAGTCAGACTGATTCCGTCCACGCCCACCGAGCCTTTGGGAACGATATACCTTCTCAGGTGCCGGTCCAATGTGAAAGTGAATATCCAAGATTTTTCTATGCGCTCCTTCCGAACAAGCTTACCCTTATCTTCAATATGTCCGGTCATTATATGGCCGCCAAACCGGTCGCCCGCTCGCAATGCCCTTTCAAGATTCACGTTCGATCCGCCTCTGAGCTCTCCGAGGTTGGTCCGTTGTACGGTCTCAGGGCTGACATCAAAACTGAGAACCCGCGTTCTCGCAGAGCTCGCCATTTTCGTGACCGTCAGGCATGTTCCGTTTGCCGCAATACTGTCCCCCTTCTTTATCTCAGTCAAGACGGTTCTGACCAACAAGACAGATGGGGCAATCTTTTGAACAACTCCAACATCTTCAATAATGCCGGTGAACATCGTATCAACCCCTTCCCTCTTGTTTTGGGCGGGCCACTCTCGCATGAAGAAGAAAGTCGGTTCCTATCTTCCTCACGTTTGTGTCCAAAAGTTGCAAGGCATTTTTTACCTCTGCCACACCCAATCCCTCAACAGGTGTTATCGCAGACTTTCCACCTATGATCTTTGGGCTAATAAACACCAGAATGTCCGTTACAACTCCAGCTTCCAGTACTGAGGCGATTGTCTCTCCTCCCCCTTCAATCAAGACTTTGAATATCGAATAGTCGTTCAACCTGGCAATGATGTCCTGGAATTTTATCTTGTCATTTCTCTGATGTAATCGGACTGCTAGAATCCTTCTCTTTCGAAGTGCAGTAAGCTTTCCCTTCGTATTTGTGGAGCTATGGAAAACTATCGTTGGGGCTGTGCCGTCAAAAACCCGTCTATTTAAGGGAACCTTGAGCCGGGGATCAATGACAATCCGAACAGGGTTTCGACCCATACCGTGACTCGTAAGCCCCGGATCGTCGCGAAGCGCTGTATTCGCCCCCACGATGACGGCATCCACATCGGTCCTCAACCTATGCACGTATTCTCTTGATGTGTTGGAAGAAATCCATTTCGAATCCCCCGTCCGCGTGGCAATCTTGCCATCAATGGACATGGCGAATTTTATGATCACCTTTCTTCCCCGATATCGGCGCATTTTGAAGTAGGAGGAATTTACCCTTCTTGCTTCTTCTGCAAGGATTCCCTCCGACACTTCAATTGATTTCCGTTTCAATCTCTCCAAACCCCTGCCTTTCATTTTCGGGTTTGGATCCCGGACTGCGGCCACCACCCGCGACACTCCAGCCTTGATGATGGCATCTGTGCACGGCGGAGTTTTTCCAAAGTGGTTGCAAGGCTCGAGCGTAACATAGAGAGTCGACCCACCAGCTTTGTCTCCGGCTTCTCTGAGGGCGTTTACTTCGGCGTGAGGACCTCCGAAAAACTCGTGGTGACCCTTACCCACCACTTCGCCATTGTTAACGATGACACATCCGACCATTGGGTTCGGCGATACCTTTCCCTTCCCCTTCTTCGCGAGCGCAAGGGCAAGTTTCATATATCTCATGTCTTGCGATATTTGAGTCGATGTCATACGAAATGGACAGGTTTCTTCAGCGCCGTTGACGAAACGCGCATGGGAGGGCAAAAAAATGCCCCGAAGGTGTTCTTCGGGGCAGAGTACGGCAATGCCGTCGTTCTTCTTCCATCCGGACTGTACCGTCGGCATCCGAGTTTCACGGATTCAGTCCACCCAAACTGGCGGAGTCGTAGGCTTGCTTCGATCTTTGTCGAAGTCACTACCGGTAAGGAGTCTCACCTTCCCCGAAGAACCTGATTACAAAAAGCCATTTAAAGAACGATAGTTCGGGCTGGCAATGCAAATAGGTCACCTCCGAACTTCACTCACTCAACATTCGCACTTTTTTTGCTCGAAATCAATGTCCTGACGCGCCTTAAGTCATCCTTTGCAACAGGAAGAACCAGTGCCCAGGGCTCATCAGTGAGGCTTCCATCGTGCCCATGTCAAACCGCACGTGAAGTTATCCCTCATATCGTTTTGCGAGAGCAACCGGAGATGATGTTTGAACGAGATCTGATGACGCTCGATTTCTCGGCAGCCAGATCGAGCAACTCGTTGAAACCCGTGGTAGCCATTGTCGTGAACAAATTGACTTCCAACTCCTCTCTCTCTCCCGCAGACTCAATACCGCAACATCACAGTGATCCTTCGACACACGTCGTATCGAATCCACCTCTTGTGTTGTAGATCGTCGTCACTTGCAGGCGGTCTGTCTCAAGCGACTTCTTGAGGTCAGCATGAATCCGCTTCGTTGCTTTCTCCTGGAAGATACCAACCATTCTGAAAGATATGAAATAGTATTTGAGCGATCTGAGTTCAACGCACTTTCCGCCTCTGGGATAGTACTCGATGATGACCCTGGCAATATCAGGGAGCCCACTGAAGGGGCAGACAGCAGAGAATTCCTGGGTTTCTGTACGAATGTATTGATCTGGACCGTCGAAAGGAAATGTCTCCAGGAAATCCGATCGGATCTGCGCTTCATCAAAGAATTCAAATGACCTTTGTTCGGCGTTCAACGATGTTGTCCTTTGTGGGTGATGTCAGAAAGTTGTCATAGCTCTTCTCAAGCAAGATTTTCCCAAGACGAGCTCATCAATTGGATGTTCCCGTCAATGGTGCCGGTCTGATCCCGTTTGATAATACCAATTTGTTTGGTAGATTACCAATAGTGACACATAATTGAAAGATGCCGAAATCGAGGGAAAATGCCTAAAAGTCAGAAGAAGGCGATAGTACTGCTCAGCGGAGGTCTCGATTCAACGACAACGCTTGCGATAGCAAAGAGCGAGGGGCACAGCATTTTTGCCCTTACTTTTGACTACGGTCAACGTCATGAATTTGAGATCAAGGCGGCCAGGAAGATCGCAGCTCAGCAGGGAGTTGTGAGACATGTAGTCGCCAAGATTGACCTCCGAGAATTTGGGGGATCAGCACTTACTAGTGAGATCGAGGTTCCGAAGAACCGAAACATAGATAAGATGTCTCACGAGATACCTGTGACGTATGTGCCGGCTCGCAATACGATTTTTCTCTCCTTCGCGCTGGCTTGGGCAGAAGTCGAAGATGCGAACGACATTTTCATCGGGGTCAACGCTCTCGACTTTAGTGGCTATCCCGATTGTCGGCCTGAATATATCGAAGCCTATCAGCGGATGGCTGATCTTGCAACCAAAGCTGGTGTAGAGGGTCGACAACGGATTACAATCCATACGCCCCTCATCGTGCTATCGAAAGCCCAGATAATCAAGAAAGGTCTCGAACTGGGTGTGGACTACTCCTTTACGAGCACCTGCTATCAGCCTTCTCCGTCTGGCGAAGCATGTGGCAGGTGTGATGCTTGTCAACTCAGACTCAGAGGTTTTTCTGAAAACAATTTTACGGATCCAATCAGATACATCACTGAGCTCTGATCAGAGACTATGGGATATTCTGTCAAGGAATCATACTATACTCTTCAGGGTGAGGGAGCTCACACTGGAAGAGCTGCGGTTTTTTGCCGATTTGCAGGGTGCAACCTCTGGAGCGGTCGCGAAGAGGATCGCGGATCGGCCATCTGCAATTTCTGCGACACCGAATTCTTCGGTGTAGATGGGCCCGGAGGAGGTCACTTTGACGACGCCAGAGACCTGGCAAAAGCCGTGAGGGCAAAGTGGCCGGAAGACACACCTACGATTGCTAGGCCGTTTCTTGTGTGCACTGGAGGAGAACCGCTTCTGCAACTCGATGATGGGCTGGTCAAAGCATTTCATGCTGAAGGATTCGAGGTTGCCGTTGAAACAAATGGAACCAGGACACCGCCTGCTGGAGTGGATTGGATCTGCGTGAGTCCAAAAGCCGGAGCAGAGCTACTCTTGAAGTCAGGAAACGAGCTCAAATTGGTGTTCCCTCAGCCCGGCGCTGAACCGGAGTTGTTTGATGCTCTTCGGTTTGATCACTTTTATCTTCAGCCGATGGATGGACCAGAGCGAGAAGAAAATACCGAACTGGCTCGGAATTACTGCTTAGCGCACCCACAGTGGAAGATTAGCCTGCAAACACATAAGATTCTTGGAATTCCTTAGGAGACTTTGGTATGGTGATTTTCAAGGAGATCGCTTTTGAAGCCGCTCATCTTCTACCCAGTGTACCAGAGGGGCACAAGTGCTTTCGGCTGCATGGGCACTCGTATGTGGTCCAAATCTATGTCACTGGAGACATTGACCCAGAAGTGGGATGGGTGATGGATTTTGCTGAGCTCAAAGAGATGGCCGAGCCAGTTATTGAACAGCTTGATCACCACTACCTCAATGAGATCCCTGGTCTTGAGAATCCGACGTGTGAGATCCTCGCACGTTGGATCTGGAAACGATTACGTCCTTTGGTTCCCAAGCTTAGCAAGCTGGTAGTAAATGAAACCGCCACCTCAGGATGCATCTATCAAGGAGAGGACGAGTAGTATGCAAGACATTCAGAATCAACGCTACGAAGGTTGTGTTTTTGAATTTCTGTACTCCTGATGATCGGACGGCGTTCTGGCCTTGCGTTCGGACTGTTGCATCGCTGGCATCCCAGCGAGGGGTGTGGTCATCGTGACCAAAGTTTTTAGAGAATCCGGAGAGATATTTGACGTGAGAGTGCCTTGGGAATTCGTCGTGGATTGACGCTCATCAATAGTCTTCATAAGATCACCTTGTATCGAAGCCGGGGAGCGCTTCAAGAGTCAAGGGACTGTGTTGAGCCTCCGGATTCAAGAATGTGATGACGGAGGTTTCTTCATTTATACCAACATCGGAGCCAAATTGCCTGCTACAAGTGTCACTGAATTGAATTGATCAGATGTAGAAAAACACCGGGTTTATCTCAATCATGCAATTCACCAATCCTCAGAAGCCGCAACGTAGAAGAATCTGACCGCACTTCAATACATAGTTGAACTCCCTCCCGACATCATCGAGCGAGCTGCAAGGGCCGTTGATCGGATGCTGACCATTGCATGACGTTTTCTGTCAGTACTAAGCGGGCAAAAAGCGCGCAACTCAAATTTCCCGACGGATCTCCCCCTTCCCGTCGCTGCCCGGACGAGGCATGGACCCGGCGTATCAAGTGATGCTCTCATGCAAAAACAGATTTCGCGGGGTTCTCTCCCCGCGGCAGCACAACCTTCGCCATCAAACAGGCTCTCGACAACATCAACGTCTGGAAGGCACCGAGAAGCTTGTAGCCACAAATACGTGGTGATACCATCATAGGTTTGTACGAATGCGCTAGCGGCGAAAGGCGGTGCACACGGGAGAAGATGTCAAAACTCATGCTGAAGCTTATAATCTGTCCGATTCTAGAACTCGTGTAAACACACCTTCCCCCCACCCGGCGGCATCAAGCGCCCGCACGTGGAATTTTATTGGGTTCCTAGACACGTGCGGCTTCGTGCCGCCACGATGGACGGCATTGCAGGCGGCATCGCTTCATGCCGCCTCGCCCAAAACTTCTGGTAGCAATAACGCCTCAACTCAGTCTCTCACCCCGCTTCCTTCCACCTTCTAATCATTAATAAGAATGGTATCTCTTTAGTCACTCCGCTCCGTTCGCTCCTTCGTGTCGGCGTAATTGCCGCACGTGGTGAACAACGGCGGCTACCACTTTGAGCCACAGCGACGCAAAAACCGCCGAGCATAAGCCGACTGTGTGCCAGCCGCCGAAAGAGCTCAACCCTCGGTAAAAAGTGCTTGTCTCAAATGGTTGACGTGGAGTGAACCAGGTGCGGTGTTTTTCTGAGATTCGAGGAGGAAGGGAACGCGGAGTTCAGAGAAGATTGGGACAGACCATCGGAGCTAGAACTGGTACGACCCCGCGACAATGGAACAAAAAAATAGGCCGAATCTTTTCAGAATCGGCCAATTTTGTAGCGGGGGCAGGTGATGCACATGATAGAAACTTTACACTTTATCCACCGGATTTGCTCTGTGTGCCTATCTTGGAAGAACTGAGAAAACTCAATTGACATCTTTCATTTGCCATTCTGCCAAGAATCCGTTCTGCCCATCTTGATTCTGTCCAGAATTCTGTCTATATTTATGCTGTGTACATACGAACCTTTTTGATGGAGGAAGAATGAGTGTCATTACGGTACCTGTCACAGAAGCAAAACAACGGTTCACGGAGATCGTCAAGGGAGTTGAAGATTGCTTTGATCGCTACCTGGTGACAAAGAACGGAAAAGACGCGGCAATTGTCATCAGCGCAGAGGAATACGAGAGCCTTTTGGAAACCCTCGATGTACTTTCAAGTAAGAATGAAATGCGTGCGCTCCTGGAAGGGATGTCGGAGTCACAGCGTGGGGAAACGGTCACTCTTGACCTGTATCTGTCGCAGAAGAAACGATCAGCCAACCGAGGGAAACGTCGTTGACCGTTGAGCTCACAAACAGGGCATGCAAAGATCTCGATGGGCTCCGACGGGCCCAGCCGGTCCTCTTTGACAAGGTCGCTTCAAAAATTCAGATGCTCGCGAAGAACCCAACGATGGGAAAAGCCCTCGTGGGCCCGCTGAAAGGAAAACGGTCGCTTCGGGTCGGCGATTGGAGAATCCTTTATGAAGTTGGCCAGGCCATTGTCTTAGTACTGACGGTCAATCATCGACGAGAAGTTTACAAGTGAGAGCAGCCGTCTTTTCCCACCCTTGACTTCTTTAACTGCGCCTGGTCACACCTCCATCCGCATACAAAACAGTGAATTCACATTGACATCGATACTTTTGTTCTGTGTCAATTATCAGGGCAGAAGGTCAAATGGTCAGATCCCTCCTATCGTTCTGTCTCAGGTTCTTCAAATCAAGAATTCAACTCCAGTTGGAAATCGTGTGCCTGAGAAAGCAACTGGACATATTGACTCGCACATCTCCCAGACCTCGACTAAGACCTTCCGACAGATTCTTCTTCAGTGTCCTCACAAACATCTTCACCTCCTGGAAAAGTTCATTGCTGATCATCAAGCCAGAAACTGTTGTCCGATGGCATCAACAAGGCTTCACATTGTATTAGAGATGGAAAAGCAGATCAGCACTCGGCAGGCCAAAGATCCCACAAGAGCAAATCAATCTGATCAAACAGATCGCGAATGAAAACCCTCTCTGGGGAGCTCCACGAATCCATGGCGAGATGCTGAAACTCGGGTTTGATATTTCAGAATCCACCGTGCTGCGATACTTGCCCAAGAAACCCAAGAGAACAACCGGACAACCCTGGAAGACATTCCTCAAGAATCACTCCGCAGAAATCGTCTCCCTGGACTTCTTTGTTGTGCCGACCATTACCTTCAAGTTGTTTCATGTGCTGGTCTTCCTCTCACATGACAGAAGAAAGATCATTCACTTCAACGTGACTGATCATCCCACGTCTGAATGGGCCGCTCAACAATTGAGAAACGCCTTCTGTGACGAGGAACCACGCAAGTTCCTGATACGCGATCGCGACAAGAAATTCGGTGACGTTTTCACCCAGACAGTTTCTGCTCTTGGCATTCGACCGATCTTGACCGCATATCGGTCACCATGGCAGAATGGGTATGTGGAGAGACTGATCGGAAGCATCCGGAGGGAATGTCTTGATCATTTGATCATCGTGAATGAAAATCATCTGCGGGGGATTCTGCAGAGTTACATCCACTACTACAACACTCAACGGACTCACTTGGGGATTAGCAAAGACTCACCTGAACCGAGAGAAGTCCAAGCTGACGGGGAGATTGATAGGGTGGCCGTAGCGAACGGGCTGCATCATTTCTATTTCAGAAAAGCCGCTTAAGAATCATCCAGGAATCCACGGTACGGATATTACCCTCGCGGGTCGAGGGAAATCCATTGCCTTCTTAGGGAATAACCCGCTCTTCGCACAAAATACCCGCGCACTCCGCTCATCCCCATCAAAGAGTTCTTCTTTGAATCACATCTCGACTTATGAAGCCGCTCCGTGATCGGATGGTTCATAATCGAGTTCTGGCCCGGATGGACTTTTGAAGAGGGACAGGACTCAGGATCGTTTGTTGGATGTCCAGATCAGGGTAAGCCTGCTGAAAGGAATAGCTTTGATAAGCGTCTGTTCCGAAATCCAGCCCGGACACCTGTCACGATGTTCATCGCGAGACACTCAAGTGCAGGTTCACCAAAGGATTGAACTCCGCATGAACAATGCTGCGCTGGACGATTGCAGTTTCCGTGTTCAGCTTCGCGTTGTGGAGAATAGTCTAGTTGCCAGAAAGTGCACGTACGATCGCTTCGTGAAGCGTCAGCGTCTGCGCGCATGAATTCTGGATGCTGAGGAACGTACATCCCGCCTAGATTATCCATCCGAAACCAACAACCACCAGGGAGCGACAAAGCGGGTCTCGACCCAAGAATAGAGCGAATTCATAAGTTGCTTCGGCAGCGCTATTGGCTTTGTGATTCATTTCGACACCGTATCGATCCGTTTCAATAAGATAGTGATAAGCTGCGGTTATGTCCCTGTCATATGCTTCCGACAAACGATTCATGGCCAGTCCACTCGACAACCCTACTGGTGCTTCCACGAGATTCCACCCAACGCGGACACGCCTAGGTCCAAGTCGAAAGAGCCATCCGACGCAGCAACTGCAATAGTTGTCCTATTTTGTGAGTGATCATATGGATAGAGGAGTCTTGTTCCATCCGGTGACCAAAGCAACGGCCCGCCCAAGACTTTGCCGTGGTTCGTAATTCTGATCTGGCCGCTTCCGTCGCTCCTCATTACGTACGCATTTAGACCGCCATCGCGCCGGGAAACGAAGGCAATGAAGCGTCCGTCGGGCGACCAAGTAGGCACTCCAGACATTCTATCATCGGTCAGTCGGTTCACTTGCTTACCTTCTGTGCCGCTGACATAGATGTCCCTAGTGGTTGTTGCGATGAAAGACGAATCAGGTGGGCCGTCAAATGCAACGCTCGCCCCGTCTGGAGACCATACCAGATTGGCCACTAATCCCCTGGCACGATAGGGGGCAGGCTGATTGCCTGAACCATCTTTGTTCATAATGTAGCTGAAATCCGGGAGGCCCTCCTCAACCTCGAATGCAATTTGTTGCCCATTCGGGGACCATGTTGGATTGTAGTTGAAACCTCCGTTCGTAAGCTGCATTACCGTTTTCCCGTTAACATCTACCGTGAATAATTCTGACTCTGCGAATCCCCACGTGGTTCGATTGAAAGCTAGGGCTTGTCCATCAGGGGACCAAGCAAAAGTCAGGATGCCGTTCTCATTGACCCCCTTGATGAACGCCAGTTTGACCATAGCCCCGTTACTGACATCAAATGACACGAGCCATTCTTCGCCGGCAGTGAAGTCCCATCGATAGGCCGCAACCAAGTTGCCCTTGGGAGACCACATCGGACTGGTAGCTTGCACATTGAAGAGTTTCTTCTTGTTGCTACCATCGGCATTCATCGTAGAGATGTAAAGATTTTCATCGCAGTATACAATCGTATCTTGTAAGAATGTGGCACCCGCGGATACAGGGTTTCGTCGGCATCCCAACATGGAAAGGCAAATGAGTAGAACGTAGCATTTCTTCAAGCGAGCGAATATCACAACCTGCCCTCCTTTTCAAATAGGCTCTGAGGCTGGCCAAAGAAGAGCAAGGGCTTCTATCGTCACGGTCGATCTCTACCTGACTTCAAGGATCTTCCAGATACGACTCATGAAATCCACCCGTATTGGCAAACCCCAGAGCGATATCACACTCCTTTTGAGTAGTGGACTTTCCTACCAGAGGCTTATTAAAAACTCACTGTAATTTGGGTCAGGCCATAATGGTGGACCTGACAAGCCCTGGGACCCATCAACAAACAAATAGGTCAACCCATGGGTGATATATGCGTAGGCATATATACCGTGCTCCGCAGTTGTGTTAAGGTGAATGTAAGTTCCAGAGTATGACCCATCACTTCCGTCAAAGCCTCCTAAAGACGACCAACTTCCATCACCGACGAAAGCAACCTTCACGTCATGGTTATTCAGTCCCCAACCGCCTGGAATCTGGCTCCAATCGAACCCATATCTTGGAGGGCTGGAAGATGACCAGCCAATCTCACCATAAAAACCATAATTCTTGCAGGCACCAGGATCACCGACACAAGTATTGGAACATGTGGAGGTGCAGGTATTGGCGCATGTAGAGGAGCAGGTCGACTGCGAGCAAGTGCCCCCGCAGCTTTCTGAACACGTCGATGTGCATGTCTCGCCACCGCAGATGGTCGGTTGGCAAGTCGACGATTGTGTCCACAGGACCAACGGACATATATGCCTCCCTGTCGGCATGTCCCCATCGCGGTCTTCGGCAGCGGATTTCTCGACCTTGCCTTCCAGCTTCGCAATCGTCTGTTCCAACGAGGCCTTGTACAGTGGCGAGCTTTTCATCCCGCCACCCGGATTGGCACTCGCAGCACTCACAAATATGAGCGCGAGCACCAGACCGAAGATACAACTGCTTACCTGTTTCATCGTTATCTCTCCTCTGCAAAAGGTTGAAGGATTCCGTGAATTGGAATGATGAATCCCTTCGCCTCAATCCCGTCAACCGATACGACGGGAATTCCTCCCGCGCTTCCTGTTCAGGTCCCACACCTCCCTGTAATTGCTTTTGCAGTGTTTTCTTCATTACTTCACCGCGTGCAAACGGCAGGAATACTTCACAGTCCTTGAAACCATTTGAAGTCTTTCCTGTGCCCTCGGGTGGGTGTGGGCTGAACCAAGCCTGCACCCTGTTTGCACGTTGTGGCGAACCATCGTTGATCTGAAAACCGCACCTTGCCTGACTGAGCGCTCTGTTTCTTCTGCAATCTCCGCGCCGAACACCAGCTTGTCCACCAGATACGCCTGAAAGGGCCGGTTGGCTGACGATAGATCTCAGGCTCTGGAACCAACTATTAGAGCCGTTAACACGCAACCCGTGTCTAGGATTTCCCCTTGGCCTCGGGCCACCAGGTAACCACTCCTTTCATTTGGACAAGGAGCTATTGCCGTTGTTTGTCAGGTATTGCAGTCCTGATCCATCAGCTCTGATAACATACAAATCCGGAGTCACTGCTAACTCACCTGAAGCTTGATTGTAGTGGTAGGTGCTGCGTTCGAATAGAATGTGTGTCCCATTCTTCAACCAACGTGGAAACTCATCCATCGTGTAAGCGTCGTAGTAGTTGCCACTCCGAAAACCTAACTGTGCAAACGTTAATCGCTTCACGCCCGTACCATCGACATTCATCACAAAGATTTCCGTCATTGCCAAGTCGGGGAAATAGGTTCTCTGAGAAACAAAGGCGACCTGTCGTCCGTCTGGAGAAATGGACGGGTACGTGTCGAAAGACTGTCCATTGACCGTGTCTGAAACAGTGCGCAAATCTGTCCCATCCACATTAATAGACCTGATGTATGGCTTCACACGAACGCTCCCAGGCACGTTATGCCCTAATTGATTCATCCAATCAAGCCACGCGAAGTATATCCTTTTTCCGTCCGGCGACCATGTTGGGGTGAAACTCCTGCTACTATCCGCGTAGACGACTCGCATAGCCCCAGAATCCAAGTAGATAACGCCTATGTGTTCGCCATTGAAGTCCTGAGCTCGCTCAAATGAGACAACGATTCTTGACCCCTCAGGACTTACTTCTGCCTCGCGCACTATCAACGTTGGATCGAAAGGAACAACTAAGTTGTCAGACCCATCGGCGTTTATCCGCATCAGACGCACTCCATTTAGCACTTGCAGATATGAAATCCAGCGCTCGTCAGGCGAAAGAGAAGCACCGGAACCGCTCACCAAATCCCTTATGTTGAACAGTTGAAACGTCTCTCCATCAACGTATAAATCACCTATATGCAGAGTGGGTGGACCTTGATTCCTCGACGTGAATGCAACCTTCTGCAGAAAGACGCCCTTTGGAGCATCTGCCACAGAGTCTGATTTTCTACAACTCACGGAGATGAGACAGACAATCACCGCACAGAGCACACAGAAGATTTTGACTGTGCTGCGTCCGACTTCGTTCACCGTGCTGTCCTTCCAGATTTCTTCTCGTGGAATCAACCACATTTTGTACTGTCTTGAACATCGCGTGCACAAGGCGGACTACCTCCACGAGCGATGCTCCCTGGGAAAGGGTGACAGGGCCAAAAACGTTATTCATCTGTCAGCCCACATCCTTCCCGCAGTCACCCCCGAGCTCGAATACCTCCTACAAAAAGAAAAGGCAGTTGCAACTAAAGTTGCAACTGCCGTGAGTAGCGGGGGCACGCGATGCACATGATAGAAACTTGGGGCTGATACCGGAAGAATTGATCTGTATGCCCGTCTTGGAACAATTGAGATAGCACGGTTGGCCTGTTTTGGTTCGATACCGAATGTCACAGCAGGCTGGTCATTCCCGAGGGCTATTTCAAAATGGCCACTATTCCCTTGTTTCTTTTTTTCTGCACCTTTATATTATGTGCAGAACATTAGAACCGCTCCTATGAACCCTGCTATCAAATATCTCAAAGACCACAAGGGATACGCTCGCATGAAGGATATGAAGGCGAATGCTATCCATACCAGAGAAATTCTGAGGCTCGTCGACGAGGGACAAATCGTTAAGGTGAAGCCCGGGCTCTATCGTCTGGCCGATCTTCAGCCCGACGAGGCGAGCGGACTGATAGAAGTCTGCCTTGCGATGCCAAGGGCCGTCATTTGCCTTGCATCATCCCTTGCATACCACGAACTCACCACGCATATGCCCCCGTCAGTGACTTTTGCGATCCCAAGGTCAGACAAGCCCGTCAAGCTTCGATACCCGCCGAACAGCCCATTCTATTTTTCGGAAGCACAATACAGATCGGGCATCGAACAACACGACGTGAAAGCAGGGCGCATCCGAATATACGGTCCGGAGAAAACCATTTGCGATTCGTTTCGATTTCGAAACAGGTTCGGAGAAGATCTTGCCGTTGAAGGACTCAAGGAGTATCTTCGTCGTCGGAACCGGGATCTCAACAAACTCATGAAGTTCGCTGAAGTATGCAGAGTTAAGGGAATTCTTCATCAATACGTTAAAGCTCTCGTCTGATGAAAAAGAGCCCAGCAAACACAGCCGCATCCGTACTGGCTCGCCTGAAGAATCTTGCTGAAAAAGAACACCTCGATTTCAATTTCCTCTTGCTCCGCTATCTCCAGGAGCGCTTCCTCGCACGTCTTGCTCGCTCAAAGCATGCCGACAAGTTCGTGCTGAAAGGCGGTTTTCTTCTGCTCGCCTACAATATTCAAAAAGCCAGACCGACGAAGGACGTCGACTTTCTTGGCATCAACGTCCCGAAAGACCCAAAGGAGTTGGAACATATCGTCCAGGAGATCATCTTGGCTGATATCGATGATGGAGTGCAATTCCAAGCGGAATCAATCAGAAGCGAGATCATCAAAGAGGATGCAGACTACGAAGGCATCCGAATCAAGATAGAAGCGCGGATTGGAACCACCAGGAACATCATTCGACTTGATTTCGGATTTGGCGATATCGTTACACCAATGCCCATGCGCATGGATTACCCGGCGATCCTCGACCGAACGCCAGTGAAAGTGTTCGCTTACTCCAAAGAATCGATCGTCGCCGAGAAGTTCGAAGCCATGGTGAAGCTCGGCTCTTTCAACAGCCGAATGAAGGATTTCTACGACATTGTCTTTCTTTCTCATGAATTCGACTTCGAAGGACCGTTACTCCAGTCTGCCATTCAGAAAACATTCGCCCGTAGAGAAACGAGCCTAGTTCTGTCCGCAAAACTGCTGCAGTCCAATCTGGGGGAACAGGTCAGCCTGCAGAATCTCTGGCGAGCCTTTTTGGAGAGGTCAAATCTTTCTACGAAGGACGATTTCCATGAGATCTTCCAGAGCATCCGAGCGTTCGTTAAACCAATCATTGACGCAGCGACAGCCGGAAAGCCAATGGCCTTGAACTGGGATCGATCTGCCAAAGAATGGCGTCGAAGGAAAGAATCCTGACCAGTTTCCGCCGATCGGGATTCCATTTTGGCAAATTATCACGGCAAAAGGCTGAATGATCAGATCC
>JAPLFP010000004.1 GCA_026390585.1 Ignavibacteriales bacterium
TAAAGTGCCAGGAGCTCTACGAATTGCTGGATGCAAACGCCGACAAGCTGACGGAGTACGGGATCACACCTGACATCGTTGCCTCGGTCCGCGTGAGAATCGACGCGTTCGCGGAAGCCATCGGGAAAAAAGAGAGCGGAGTTTCAGACCGGACGAGTGCCAGGAAAAACCTGCACGAGCTGTTCGACGAGACAGACGCGTTGCTGACAGGGCAGATTGACCTGATGATGGAAATGTTCCGGAAGAGGGAAACCCAGTTCTACAACGAGTACTTCCAGGCGCGCTTCATCTGGAACATGGGGGCGCCGAGGAAGGCGAAACAACCGGTGCAGGTTGCTGAACCGGTGCACTAGGGCGGCCCGGTTGCCTGACAGAAGACGTCCTTCTTCTGTGATTGAGCTAAGCTGAAGGACGCCTTCAAACAGTTTTCCGCCAATCTCGGAGGGTCGAGCGGTGCGGAAGTCTGGAAGACCCCTGCCGGGCCTGGACGGCAGGGGTCTTGTTGTTCTCCGGCAGATGAGAAGCCTTTCATGTCTGCCCCGCTTTTCGGGATCTCCCGCTCCTCGGGATGCCGCCCCCTTGCGGCCTTGTTCGGAAGAATCGTGATGCTCGTCGAGCGGACAAAGGATCGCAGTGTCTTCGCTGTTGTCGATGGGAAGCTCTCATTCATCATGTCCTTCGAGCGGCACGACGCATTTTGGATGAAGTCGTATTATGGCAAGGTGTTTCATGTCCTTTCGCCGGTCGAAGGGCTTGCGGCAACAACTCTGCTGTGTCTAGCCACGTGGGTGGCGGTGCGATGGCTGAAGGGCAAACGGCGTGAGAGCATGCTGTGAACCGTGAAGTGTGAATCGCAAACCGTGACAGCATGAATCAACAACTCTTCAGTATTCACTATTTACTGTTCACTGTTTGCTCTTTACGCCTGACTGACTACTGACTACTGACTACTGCATTCTGACTTCACCACTCATTGTTTTCCGCGTTGGCTTTTGAACCCGTGATTCGCGATATTTCATGGCACGAATAGTCACTAACTGAACTTGGGGTCGCACATGAGACAAGTAGTGCTTTATCCGGGAGAAGATGGCTACTGGATCGCAGAGTGTCCGAGTCTGCCCGGTTGCGTCAGTCAAGGTGAGACGAGGGAGAAAGCGATCACCAATATTAAAGAAGCCATCCGCGGCTATATCCTGGTACTTGAAGAAGATCATCTTAAGGTGCCGGAGGAACGCTTCGAGGCTCTCATGGTAGCTGTATGAGCTTGCTGCCTAGGATATCAGGGCGAGAATGTGTCAAGGCGCTTGAGAAAGCAGGGTTCATAATCAAACGACAAGAAGGAAGCCACATCATACTTCGAAGAGGGGAGCCGTTCGCCCAACTTGTCGTTCCAGACCATAAAGAGCTCGATCGGGGCACCCTGCGCGCCATCATTCGTCAGGCAGGTATCACCGTGGATGATTTCATAAAGCTTCTCTAGTATTCCCGCTGCACAGTGAAACTCGCTCAGCAGTACAAAACTCCTCAGCCATCTCTCACTGTTTTTGACTCTCTTGTAGTTGATCCACATCGCCACAGAATAGTAGCCGGTCAAATCCCAGACTTGTTTGAGAGCCCCCTGAACAGAGAATGCCATGTCCCGCCGGCCGGAGTGGCTGGCAGCATCTCAATCTTGTCATGTCTTTCGAGCTGTACGAAGCGTTCTGGATCAAGTCGTACTTTGGCAAGATGTTTCATGTGATGAGTCCGGGGGAGGGGCTTGTGACAATTGCGGTTCTCATGCTGGCAATGTGGTGTGCGGTAGCGTGGCTCAAGGGGGAACGGAATGAGCGCTTGACGTGAAGAGTGAACCGCGATCCGACAACTATTTACTATTCACTATTTACTGTTCACTGGTTTCACCCTTCACTCTTTACTGTTTGCCCGGATTGTGCGTGTTAGTGAATCGTGAATAGCCTGCCCCGAGCGAGTCCTGAGCGAGCACAGCGACGAAGGACGAGTCGAGGGGTAAACCGTAAATCGTTGTCAACTGTTAACTCTTCTTGGAACCTGAACGGCGGCAAAGCTCATTTGTAATGTGTCCACATCCTAATGACTTTCACAATGCGACGTTCTTCGAGGACTTGATAAACGAGGCGATGCTGAATGTTGATGCGGCGAGAATACGCTCCGGTCAAATCACCAACGAGCTTCTCGTATCGAGGCGGAGTTTGGAAAGGGTTGAGTTCGAGGACTTTGGCTTCAATCCAGCGGCAGCAAGTTTCTTTGCATCTTTTTGCGCCTGCTTGGTGAAGACAAGTGTCCATTTCACCAAGTAAGCTCCGGTGAGCACTTCTCTACTGGAGTCTTGAGCCCTCGGACGATCGACTCGCGCATCTTTGGAATCGAAAGGAGGTACAACGTCTCTTGAATCGCTCGCCAGTCGTCGAAGGAGAGAAGAACACCTGCACTTTTCTTTCCAACGATATGGATGGGCTCGTGGGACTTCTCAGACTCAGCAAGAAGTTCTGGAATCTTTGCTTTTTTTGCTTCTACCATTCTCATGGGGTACCTTCTGATCATGCGCTTGCAATATGCCCGTTTGTCTGACGATAGTCAATTCTCAACCGCGCATGACCAGGGATTTGGATTTTGTCGTCGAGTTGAATAGCGCATCGGGCCCTACGGTCTATGGAGCTTTCAAAGATTCCCCTGTTGTTTTTGCAAACGGAGCGCGGCCAAATTCGTTCCGCTGTTCACAACTCTTCAGCTACCTTTCACTTCTCTTGACTGTCTGCAGTTGTTCCGCGAATAGTAGTCGATCAAATCCCAAACATGTTTGAGAGCCCCCTGAACAGAGAATGCAATGTTCAGTTGACCGGAGTGGCCGGCATCATGTCCTTCGAGCGGCACGACGCGTTTTGGATCAAGTCGTACTTTGGTAAGGTGTTTCATGTGATGAGTCCGGGGGAGGGGCTTGCGGTAATAGCTCTTCTCTGCCTTGGCGTGTGGTTGGCGGTGAGATGGTTGAGACCTGGGGGAGCTGACTAGACCCACTTCTCCATTCATTGTTCGATGTTTGGTATCGGATATTCATCTGATGTGGCTTGACTTCCTCAAACGAATGTTATATTTTTCTACACCATAGATACCTTTAGAAGGTCACTTTCGTGCAAAAAAACATAACATCACTCGGTCCAAAAGAGGCCGAATTCCTCTCAAAAATGGCCTCAGGAACTCTCAAAAGATTCACAACAACGGATGCCGTTCACTATTGGCGGAGCTACGGACTCGCCAAAAAGAAGGTGATGCAGCTTGAGCGCCGCGGCTGGATAGCCCGAATTGAGCGTGGCAAATACATAGTTATTCCACTCGAGGCTGGCCCAAAAAGGGAATGGAGTGAGGACACCTACCTGATTGCCAGCGCGTTGGTGAAACCAGCGGTGATTGCATATTGGAGCGCCATACGACACTGGAATTGGACTGAGCAGATTCCGAGAGTTACCTACGTGCAAACGACGAGCAGGAAAAAGAACACTCGTCGCGATGTGTTTGGCGTGCGCTACGAGATTGTGACTGTCCCTCCCACGAAATTCTTCGGTCAAATGAAGGAATGGAGGGACGGCGAGCTGGTCTTGATTACAGACAAAGAAAAAACGCTCGTCGATTGTGCTGATGATGTAGAGCGTGCAGGAGGCATCCAGGAGCTCGTGAAGGCGGTCAATGAGGGTGGGCAAGTGATCTCGTGGAAACAAATGGATGAATACGTAAACAAGTTCCCGAATGGAGCAGTAAAGAAACGATTGGGATATTTGTTCGAGGAACTTGTCCCGAATCTATCAGATGAAGCCCGCGAAATACTTGGGTCCTGGAGGCAGACGCTTAGCGCCGGATGGGCAGCATTGTACCCGACCGCCAAGAAAAATGGTAACATTTCTACTCGATGGCGAATTCTTGTGAACAGGCCAATCAGATGATAGAGAGAGATGAAATCAGAAGGGCGGCCGGGAGAATAGGAGTCGATCCTCTCGTGATTGAACATGACTACATTCTTGGATGCTGTGCCGGTTTCCTAGCAGCTGATGAACGGACCAAGCGCTCTTGGGTTTTCAAAGGCGGAACATCGCTGGCTAAGTGCTACTTCCACGAGTATCGGTTTTCGGAAGATCTTGATTTCACTGCGACAAAGGAATGGGCCAAATCCGAAGTGGGAATGATTGCTGACACCGCGAGGGCTCGGATGCAAGATGATCTCGGCATCCGCACCGACTTACAGTCCATAGTGGTTGATGAGATCGAAGATGACTACGGAAAAGAATCCTTCGAGGTGAAGATCTACTATCTTGGACCGTGGCGACAAGCGGGCTCTCCCAGGTCGATTCGCATCCACCTGAACAGGGATGAAACCATGGTGTTCCAAACGAGGGAGAAAGAAATCTATCATCCATATTCAGATGGGTCCTTGCTTCCGGCTCGGGAAATCCATTGCTACGCATTGGAGGAAGTGTTTGTCGAGAAACTTCGCGCGATATCAGCACAGAGAAAGTATGCGATCGCGCGAGACATCTTTGATCTTCACTTTCTATCTACTCAAAACCTGGATCAAAAAGCATCCATTGGCGCTCTAGGGCTAAAATGTAGAATCAAGGGCATTGACGCCGGTACAATGGACTTGGAAAGATTCTTTGGTAGGAAAGAAGAATATCGAGCCGATTGGGCAGATAGCCTTGAGCATCTTCTTCCCCATGCTCTGAGAATCCCGTTCGAGGAAGCCTGGGGAACAGTCGCGACCATGTTGCAGGAAGTGTCGCGACTCTATCAATCCAGTGCATGAGTGTTACGACGGCTGAAGCAAGGCTTGGAGCCCAAGAGCCACTCGCCGGTCAAACGCTCCTCGAATCGCATCCGGGGCCTCCTCATAACTTCTGAGAAAGCGATCGGTGTAGAAAAGCTGCATCAGGTCCTTCTCGGTTGTTTGGATCGGCGTCGGAGGGAGCGAACCAGTTCCTTCGTTGACTGAAACGGTCCGTGAACGCGACCTTTCTTGATGTCGTCAAGAGCCCCGACCACTTGATGGATGATAATCATCCATGAGATGGACGATTTAACACATGCAGTTCTTGCCCAATTCGTGCTCGCTACCAGGGACAATTGAGCATAGACAGGGGGCTGGTCAACATTGTTGAGCTGCTCTCAGCGGGTGTTCTACGAGGCGTTGAATGCACCCTCATAATGAGATCAGTATTCGATACGAAGAAGCTGTGAAGAGTAAACCGTGAACCGTGAAGAGTTGACGAGCTCGGCGAACGCTAGAGTTGACCATGGTCCGCATTCTGAGTACCTTGAGAAGCCAAGCGACTATCTGTCTACTGCAAGGTGCAATCATGAACACATTAAAGAGCGCTTTCTGGGACTACCCTGAGTTTGCTGATGAGAAGCATCTTCGCCGGATACTCGAAGAGAATCGTACTCTGGAAGATCGTAGAATGTACTATTGGATCATGCGTCGATTTCTTGAGCACGGTCGGGCGGTGGATGCGATGCGGTTCTTCTCCATACAGGAGATCGCCGCGCACCTGAGCCTCCTTCGGTTGACGAAGTATACGTCAACGAAGTGGCAGCGACTGGTTGAGGTGTATCGTGCAGCCTAAGGAAAACCTGAATTGCTATGCCAGCCCCGCGCAGCGAGATGTTCTGATTCGTCTTGCAGAACTTCCATTGATCCGCGACAACTTCTTCCTTACGGGAGGAACCGCTCTTAGCGTTTTCTACCTTCATCATCGGACGTCAGAAGATCTCGACTTGTTTTCTTGTGAGCCCGCCGATTTGGCAGAAATTCAATTCTTGATTCAAACCATGTGGCAATCAGGCAAGTCGGTGATTCGCTCCACGCCGCAATTTCTTTCCCTGCTTGTCCAGAATGTGAAAGTCGATATCGTCATCGATCCGCTTTCTGACCGAGGCGACCGAGATCGCCTGCAAGTGGGTACGAGTCAAGTGTTGATTGACTCTTTGGGAAATATCGGGACAAACAAGTTGTGCACGCTTGTTAGCCGAACCGAGCCAAAGGATTTCATCGATTTCTACTTCCTCGTCCGAGCGGTCCCGAGTCTGACATTTGATTCTCTCTTCGAGGCAGCAAGAAAAAGGGAAGCTCTCTTTGATGACATCCCAACCGCGGCCTACCAGCTCGAGACAGGACTGCGCATGTTGCTTGATCTCAAGACCTTGATACCTCGTGTGAGCCCACCCATCGATATCGGAGAGCTTAAAAGATTCTATGAAAATCTCGCTATGGATTTATATCGCAAACGGACGTAGCACCGGAGGATTGTCGGAACAGTGAGTCGTAGGCTCAAGAGCAAACGCGGTTTTGACTTCCGATTTCCGTATTCTGACTTCTGACTCCCCCTCGACTCGCGAAAGACGCTCGCTCGGGGTGTACTGACTTCTGGCTTCTGACTCCCCCTCGACTCGTCCTGAGCGACTTATGCGATTGTTCGTGCGGAGTCGAGGGACTCGCTCGGGGTGTACTGACCACCATCTTTTTGTTTCTGACTTCTGAATTCTGACTCCTGGCTTCTGGCTTCTGGAATCAAGAATTCTCTTGCATCAGAGGATAGGATTATGTAATATTGCAGTGTCATAGCAAATCTGCATAGGTGCGCATCATGAGATACATCCACCGCACAATCGAGAAGACTCTTCGGCAATACCTCGCAACGTTTCCGTGTGTCGGGTTAACAGGACCACGTCAGTCGGGTAAATCCACAATGGTGAAGAAGCTCCTTGCCGGTCAGTACCGATATGTGAGTTTCGACGACCATGACAACGTTCGCGAATTCTATGAGGATCCTAAGAAATTCATGCGCCGCCACACAGATCGGGTCGTTTTTGATGAGATTCAGAGGGTTCCGGAGATCTTCAATTATGTCAAGCTCGCTGTTGATGAGGATAGACAGCGAAAGGGCAAGTTTGTCCTCACTGGTTCGAGTCAGTTCGCGTTCATGAGAAGTGTCACCGAAAGCCTCGCAGGCCGGATAGGCTTGCTCTCGCTCCTTCCATTTGAATACCGGGAGATACCGTCGAATCTGCGGGAAGAATCAATCTACCGGGGAGCATATCCCGAGCTTGTGATTTCGTCATACGCTCATTTCAAGAGTTGGTATTCGGCCTACATTGACACTTACCTCCATCGGGATGTTCGCGACCTGGGCAATGTGGGGGAGCTTCGCGATTTTCGTCGATGCCTACAGTTGCTTGCCACGAGAACTGCCCAACTACTGAACATGTCCGATGTTGCTCGCGATCTCGGAGTTGCAGTCAACACGGTGAAGCGATGGATTTCGATTCTGGAAGCTTCTTACATCATTTTCTTGTTACCACCATTTTACAAGAACTTGGGAAAACGAATCACCAAGTCGCCGAAACTGTACTTCTTCGACGCGGGACTCGTCTCATTTCTTACCGGCATCAACGGCGTCGAGGTATTCGAACAAGGCCCAATGTATGGTGCGCTTTTCGAGAACTATGTTGTCTCGGAAATCATGAAACGGCAAATGAACACAAAGGCGGATTCGGAGCTCTTCTACTTCCGGACGAGCAATGGCGTTGAGATTGATCTCATTCTTGACCGCAAGACAGAACGAGAGTATTTCGAGATCAAGGCCAGCGAGTCGTATCGCTCAGAAATGACGAGGCCCATTGAAACCCTCAAGAGAGAATCAGAGCAAGGCTTTTTGCTTTATCGCGGCAAGGGCGAGCACTCAACCCCCGATTTGCAGATCATCAATTACAGGAAGTATCTGGAGCAGTGATAGTCCATTTGATGCGTGGAAAAGGCGTAAACTGTGGATCGTAAACCACTGCTGTCCGGTTAGAAGTTGAATAGATTCAACTGATTAACGGGAGAGGCAGAGTCAATTGGGAATGAGGTCGCTGTAAGTATTTGATTTATCGGTTCTTTCTCAAAAAGGGTGACGCTCAAAATTTGTAAAATTGTGT
>JAPLFP010000026.1 GCA_026390585.1 Ignavibacteriales bacterium
AGCCCCGGATTCACCTCCAGTTGCCTCCTGACCTCTTGCCATATTTCCCCGAAGGGGTCTTCTCGGGTCCGCCATGTATGGGGACTGCTCATCTCACTGGGCAGATTCTCCGAGTTCAGATACTTGCTCGCTGTCTTCTCATCCATGCTCGCTTTCGCGGCGCTCGTACTCAGCGTGTAACCCTTGCTCATCAGCTTTTTCAACCTCCTGACCTGTACGTCGGTGACCATCCACGGTGCCTCCTGTGGAGCCAGAGTGGATGATTTCCCCCTCACCGAATAGCGGGAAATCTAATTGTCGTCAGGAGGGAATTCTAATTGTCGCTGATCAGCGTTGTAGGGTTTGTTGGCTTATCGATGTCACCGTCTCGTCTTTCATGATCCTCTATCGTCCAGCATTTTGAAATTTCCTCAGATCTCTTCTTTTCCTGAATTGAATCTTTCCGTCCTGTACAATTCTCATGTCGGCTTGCATCATTTTTTGCCTATCGCCGGCCCTTTACGTCTTCTCTACAGTTTCTTTTGGTGATTCAAGTGATTGAATGACCTCGGATATACGGTTTCGAACCTTCTTGTAGTCAGTTTTCCGCCATTCTTCTAACACAGAAAGGAGCTTATTGTCCTTGCCATCTTCTATCTTATCTAGAAGCATCATGATGAGAGAACGGTTTTTGCCCTTTAGGAATTCTATATCCGTCGTTTGCACAGGTCCAATGGCTAATTGCCTTAATTTCATCAATAATTCGTCTGAGTAGGTGTTTTGCTCAATTTCCCAGCCAGCAGCAGTGAAGGTTAGTACTGGGAGTCGACCCAAGTAATCAATTGCCAGATACCCTTTCGTAATTGCATAATCAATTCGTTTCAAGATTTCTGCGTAGGTCAATTCATGGTAGTACCCGTAGCTCGGACACAAATCCAGTTTGAGGTCGAGAACCTTCCTTTCGCGCGAGCCCTTCAGTATGCGGGAAAGTAGTGTTCTGCCACCCGCCATGATCAGTTCATCAGCCGCACGGAGGATAGCGATCAGTTCACTATCCGACAGCTCGCGTATCCCTTTGGCATTTAGTTTCGGCAAAACCTTCGCTTTTCTGGACATATGAACGTCGCCTCGGCCTCATGACAATGGTTACATGCGTCCGACATTAAGGCAATATGGAACGAACCTGTTCACCGAATCAAAAGACGATTGCGCGTCCACGGTCGAAGTTTCTTGAAGAGATCTAACATGGAGTTCAGTTGCCCCGCTGCATCAACCCAGCGCTACGTGGAATTGCCAAGCTGAATCCACCGATCCGGGCAGCATGCCAGGGGACAACTGCAACGATTTGTTAGGCATACATTTGTGTAAAACACCTCATCCCTAATCACATCTTTTCTAGTTGGTAAGGCATCGGCTGCAAACCCTTGTTAGGCGCGGCTTCGAGAGCATCTGGGTCGTGTCCGCTAATGTCCCTTGACGGACCAACAAGGGATGATATCTTTATGCGCTTGGCTGCCTTGAATTTATCGATATCGATCTCTTCTGATAAGAAAAACTTGAGTAGCGATTTGTCTTGGAACCTACAGGTTTGTGCAATCCCAAGCAACAGCAGGTATAGGGGGGCGACCTTTTTGTAGAACGTCCCGGAGATCTTCCTTTGCACTGCAAGGTGCCTAATGGCATTTTCTGCTGTATTATTGTGCCAAGGGATACCGTTTGACTCGAGGAAAGTGAAAAGGCTGCCTCTATAGCGTTGAAACCGCTTTTGATATTTGGCGACCAAGTCACAATTGCTAGCTTCCTTGTCAATATTCTTCCGATAGAACCGGTCGACAGACTTGCCGAATTTGCTGAGGTGACATTTCTTTAACCCGTATTTCTTCTCCGCCTCAAGGATAGGTATGAGCAGATTCTTTACCTCACTGACAAAAACTTCATATTCTCGGTTATACGGATCATTCCAAAGATCATCGTTTAGATCTCTGATGAGGTGGACTAAGCACT
Organism: Ignavibacteriales bacterium; assembly: GCA_026390585.1. Taxonomy (GTDB): domain Bacteria; phylum Bacteroidota; class Ignavibacteria; order UBA10030; family UBA10030; genus UBA9647. The sequence goes on from JAPLFP010000026.1 coordinate 1,984, forward strand.
TTTGTTGTCTGCACACGACGGCGTCGTACCCCCCATAGAAATCGGAAATCAGCACACCCTTATAGTCAGACAAGAACTCATGGACAATGGTGGCCTCTCTCGTTTCAGTCATTCTGAAGACGACGTGCTTTCCATTGGTGAACACCCAGACATAGTGATCAACCCCTTGAATATTAATACGAGTCTCGTCAGCGTGGATAAAAGGGCCCTCAAGGATGCGCAGGATCGAGAATTTCTCGGTCTCAGCATAGTACACGGCAAAGTATTTGATGAAATTGATCAGTGTACCCTCACTCGCTCGCTCATTAAAGAGATTCTCCATCTCTTGAGAGATGATGCGATACGGAATGCGGAGAACAATTCTTTGGTAGATTACCCAAGCTTGAAAGGCATGTCCAAAGAGCCGATTCCCAAGCTCCTCAATCTTAGGCGGAAGATAATGCTTACGGCACTTCTGACAGTAGCCTTGCGCTCCAACATATTTCGTCACAGTCTTTCTACATCCAATTTTCGTGAAGCGCAGGTTGATAACGCATTTCTCAGCCATTTCCTCTGATTTCTGGAGCGATTCACCCTTGTGCCTCGGACAGATTCGCTTCGGCGCTACTTTAATGACAGTGCCAGCCTTTGAAGGAACTATTCTATTATATGCTTGATGGCCTTTTACCCCACCTCTGTTCTTTCTTTCGGTTTCTGTGGTGCTTTGTTGTGGCCTGATGCTGACTCGTTTCTTATCGTAGTCAGCGTGAGCATATCTGATAATGCTTTGGAGTTTTTCATGAATCTCATTGCCGAGTTCCGTAGCATGCTGTTTTGGTCGATCAGCGAAATCTATATTCACGTGCGTATCAGCACTCGCTATGATCTTTGACAATTCCTCCGCCAATAACCATACCGCTTCGCAGTCCTCCCGATTATATGTAACCAACATCTCCCGGTACTGGCTCTCCTCCTTCTCCTCCCAGTGATGTCTCCACACCAGACTTTGGAGTCCAGATGCATCAGGGGAGGTCCAGGAAGCACCAACGAGTTTCCCCAACTCCTTCAGATTATTTGACCTGGTTGGGAAATAGACCTTGCCGTAGACACAGGCATTCAGGTTGACCAAACGCTTTTTAAGCGCATCACAATCGGTCTGATACTTTTGCGCGAGTGCATCAATTGCTCGGGGTTCATAACTCCCGTAGTGATAGATCGGCGCCTCAGGATGTTCATTGATCTTTTCGAGAGCTTCGGCCCAGATCCGCTGTTCGTCTTCCGGGGTATTGGCCCAAAAAGAATAATAGAAGCGGTTCCCCTGCTCATTGATCTGCACGCCGATTAGGTAGTAGAAGTTTTCGTCTGGGATCCCTTCGAGATCGAGAAACAGTTCTACCTCGTGCCTGGGTAGTGTGGGCAGTTCTTGAATATATATTTTCCCTGTTCTAAGCGCTAAGGCTTGCAACTCAACCTTGAAAGATACAGGGGCCTTGGTCCGTCGCTTCCGGCTGCGCCTTGGCTTGAAGACGTAGGACAGTTGCGTGACTGTAAAGATACCTTTCTTGTGATACTTCCGGATTGTCTTTGGCGTTATCCGATCCAACAGACTCAGGTCGTCATTCGTTTCTGCGTGCTCTAAACATCCCTTACGAAATTGACAAGTTGGACAACACTTGTTCAAAATCACTATCGGAGGCGTAGATGACGCGCTGCCCGTCCATTGTCTCAACGCCTTGATGATTGGTACCACTGTTCGGTCAGCGGATTTCATTCCCACTTTGTGTGCGCGGCCGTCTGCTCCCACGATTTTTCCGGCCGCAGGCAACTTTTCTTGCAATTGCCCAAGCACATAACCGACAAACAAGAGGGCGAGCTTCTGCTCCTTCGTGACCTGATGTGTTCCGACAATGATCATCGGCTCGTAACTATGACTGCCGAGAGATGAACCACGATGCACTTTCATGAGCACATCGCAGTCAGCCGCTAAATCGTGCAACCTGAGCGGGACTTCCACGAGCATATCCTTGCCGTTCGATAGGTCAGCGGCGTTACCAGCCCGCACACCGGGATACTCTTGCTCGATGCGATTCAGGTATTTGATGCGGTTTCGACTTGCTTGTTCTTCCAGCAAACGCACGTACTCATGGGGCATTCCCTGCCCTTCTGCCCGAAGCAGGAAATATGCCTTCCGAGAGCACTGCGAATATGCGACAACAACTTCAGGAGTGATAATTTTCGTCTCCAGTCAGCCTCATTCAGGCCTTCTTCCCCATGGATGCCTAACATGTATATTATGTAGTTGTTCGTAAAGAACGTAAAGAATAGGAAGGGAACACGTCAAGTAGGGCAGCATCTCGGCCTTAAATGTGCGGTTTCTCTTCAAGCAGAACAATCGTCTACCCAGCATCGTTAGCTTGTGACCATAAAACATGAAACGGGCGCGTGTTATGAAGCATCTTGCGAAAATGCTCTGGGACAAGAAGACTCTTTGACGTGAACCATTTTCATTGTTCTT